>JBILWD010000096.1:0-11313 GCA_044370095.1 Opitutaceae bacterium
CTCTTTCCGCCGATATGAGCCTCATCAACGACGCCCTCAAAAAGGCCCAACGAGATCGTGATCCGCTGGCGCCGACGGACGCCCTCGGCGCCGGTCCCTCCGGACGGTCGAAGGCTCGCACGCCAGCCCGGCATTGGTTGCTGGTGCTGGGCAGCGGCGCCCTTGTGCTGGTGGTCCTCTCGGTCGCGTTCACGCTTTTCTGGACCACTCCGGACGCGCCACCGCGCAAGGCCGCCGCCGTCGCCCCCGCCGCCCGTCCCGCGGCGACCACCGCCCCCGCCGCACCTGCCCCGGCCATCGTACCCGTCCTGCCGGCCGCCCGCCCGGCTCCAGCCGAAGTGCCGCCCGCCGCAGTTACCCCTCCTTCGCCGCCGCCCACGCCGGCCGCTACTTCCGCTCCCGTGAAAAATGCGGCCGCCGCCTCCCCCCCCCAGCCGGCGACGCCCGCGACCATCGCCCCGGCGAAGCCCGCCCCAGCCGCGCCCGCGCCCCCCCCTTCGCTCCGTCCTGAGCCAATCGCTCCGACCGCAACGACCCCGGCCGTAACACCAGCGGCTACTGCGGCCCCCGCCAGCCCTGCTGCCCCCGCGGCCGCCCCGGCGCCGGCCCGGCCAGACGAGAAAATCACCGCGTTTATCGGGACGCTACGGGTCGCCGGCGTCCGCGCGCTGGGCGAAGACAGCCGCGTGCTGATCAACGACCGGGTCTACCGCGTGAACGACGTGATTGACCGAACCCTAGGGGTCCGGCTCGTGAAGGTGGAACCGGGGAGCCTACACTTTGTCGACGCGCGCGGCGTCGCCTACGTGAAGTACCTCTGAGCGCCCGCGCCCCGCTCACCCGGTGAGCCGGCGCGCCGCCGCCTGCGCCCGCAGGCAAAGCTCGGCCGCCTTAAAGGCATGCTCCTGCGTCATGGCCTTTTCAGTGCGGTTGAGGCAATCGAGGATAAATTCCCCGAAGAAGCGGTAGCCTACGCGGCCGGTGACATCCACGCGGTACTCACCGCGACCATCGACGATGAAGACCTCGCCGCCACGGGGGTTACGGGTGAGGTCGACATATTTGCGCAGCTCGATGAACCCCTTGGTTCCGAGGATGAAGGTCCGACCGTCGCCCCAGTTAGAGAGTCCGTCGGGCGTGAGCCAATCGACCCGGATCTGGTTGGTCGCGCCGTTGTCGCCCACGAACGAGGCCTCGCCGAAGTCCTCCAGCTCCGGGGTGTCGGGGTTGGCAAAGTTACCCACCGCGGCGTGCGTGACCGTAGCGTCGCGCGCTCCCGCGTAGGTGAGAAACTGCTCGCACTGGTGGCTGCCGATGTCGCAGAGGATGCCGCCGTACTTCTCGCGCTGGAAGAACCAGGCGGGGCGCGTGGCCTTGTTCAGGCGGTGCGGGCCAAGCCCGACGACCTGCACCACCCGGCCGACCACCCCGGCGGCCACCAGATCGGTGGCGAACATCCCCGCTTCAGAAGTGAGCCGTTCCCCGTAGTAGGTGAAATACTTCCGCCCCGTGCTGGCCGCCACCCGCCGCGCTTCCGCGAGTTGCTCCAGCGTCGTGCAGGGGGACTTGTCCGTGAAGTAGTCCTTGCCCGCCTCCATCACGCGGACACCGAGTGCGGCGCGCTCGGAGGTCACGGCGGCGGCGGTGACGAGCCGCACCTCCGGGTCAGCGAGAATCTCGTCCAGCGCGCGCGCTACCTTCACCCCAGGGTAGCGCTGGAGGAAAGGGGCGTGTTTCCGGACATCCGGCTCGTAAATCCATTTTAGGGTGCCGCCGGCGGCGGCGAGCGCACTGCATTGGCCGGCGATGTGGTTGTGGTCGAAGTGGGCGGCGGCGAAGACGAACTCCCCGGGCTTGACCACGGGCGCTGGCTTGGGGCCCGGCGCGTACGGTCCTTCGCCGGCGGTGGCTTTAGCGGCCGGGGTGGCGGCGAAGGCCGGGACCAAGGCGGACCCGGCGGCCGCGACGGCCGAATGGGTGAGGAAATGGCGGCGGTTCATCGCGGCCGTTCAAACGCGGCGGCGGAAAAAGGCGAGGCGATCCGCCTCCGGACCGGCGCCCGGGAATGCGCTTGCCGCGTCCGTGGCGCGACGCGTTTGATCCACGCTAACACCTTCTTTCTTATGCGCCAAGCCTCCCTCCCGCGCGCCCTCCTGCTGGCCGCCATGCTCGCCTCGCTGCTCCCCGCCCAAACCGCCCCCGCCCCGCGCCCGCCCGTCGCCGAGGACGCGGTGCAGCTCTCCGTGTTCACCGTCACGGAGGGCAAGGACATCGGCTACGAGTCGATGCAGACGACCTCCGGCCTGCGCACGGTGCAGGAGCTCAAGAACGTCGCGAACTCCATCTCCGTGATGAACTCCCAGCTGATGGAGGACCTCGCCGTGATCGACGTAAACGAGGCCTCGAAGTGGTTCGTGACGGGCGAGGATAATCCGGACCCGGCGCTCTCGAATCGCCTCATCTTCCGCGGCATCGTCAACAACTACGCGATGCGCAACGGCTGGATCTGGTATTCGCCGATGGACTCCTTCGCCACCGAGCGGGTCGAGCTGCTGCGCGGGCCCAATGCGTTCCTGTACGGCGAGGCCGACCTGGGCGGCGCGAACAACCAGATCACGAAGCGGGGCCTCTTCACCCGCAACGTGACCAAGACCAAGCTGATGTTCGGCAGCGAGGGCTTCCGCCGCGCGGAGCTGGATCTCAACCGCCGTCTGGGCAACCAGGTCGCGGTTCGCTTCGCCGCCGTGGCCTCCGAGAACGACTCCTGGATCCGCCACGTCCGCCGCGACTTCGTCGGCCTCTACGGCGCCGTGACCTACCGGCCGTTCCGGACCACCTCGATCAGCCTGATGGCGGAGAAGTCGCGCATCGACTCGGTCAATGCCCAAGGGCTGTTTATCGACAGCTTCTCCTTTAACACGGTCACGACGCTCGCGAATGCCGGCGGCGTGATCTATGTGCCGGCGACGAAGCAGGTCTACCGGGCGACCGGCACCCGCCGCAGCGCCGGCAGCAACCTCACCCTGGTCGATCCCGGGATCCTCCCGAAGACCTGGCAGGTGGCGGGCCCGAACTCGACCTACTACAACGCCTACAGTTCGGTGAGCCTCGATGTGGAACAGAAGGTCGGCCGCAGCCTCAATCTGCTCTTCTCGGCGAACTTCTACCAGCAGCAGATCGACCAGTGGAACGTGGCGGCGGCGCGCAACGTGTACCGCGACCTGACCCCCACCCTGCCGGACGGCCGCGCCAACCCGCGCTTCAACGAGCTCTACACGGAGTACTTCCGCACGCGGAACCTCAACGGCAACATCGTGCGCGACCTGCGGCTCTCCGCGGTCTACGACCTCGAGACGCGCTGGATGCACCAGCAGCTCGTCCTCAACGTGCAGCAGCACCAGGACAACCCCGGCCAGAAGAAGCCGAAGTGGGGCGAATACGTCGATCCGGCGCACCCGCTCTTCGTCGGGGCCCTCAATCAGGCCGGGACGCAGGCCGCTTTCACCGCGAACCGGGCCACGTTCACCAGCAACCGCTTCATGCGGCGCTACTACCTGGCGGATGGCGACGGCGGCGAGCTGACCGGCGACGTCGGCCCGGTGCCGGGCGTCTCGAACTGGTTCCCCGACCTCTCCAACGCCGTGCCGGCAGGCGGCAACATCGTGTACCGGCGGTTCTACACCCCCAGCTGGGGCGTGGGCGCCTCCGGCCGTTACCTGAAGAATCACCTCTACACGCTGGTCGGGTACCGCCGCGACCACTTCAACATGAAGACGCTCGTCGGCGCGCCGCAGCCGATCGCGAACACCTGGGAGAACCGCCTCATTCCCGACGCCTTCGCGCCCAACCCGGCCTTCGTCCAATACAAGGTCGATGGCGCCAACTACGGCCTCGTCCTCCGCGCCAACGAGAACATCGCCTTCTCCTACAACCGCGCCCAGTCGTTCCGGATCTCCGTCGGCGAGGGCAACCTGACCTACAACCCCGGCGTCCGGCAGAGCATCCCCGTCGGCGAGGGCGAGGATTACTCGGCCCGCTTCACGCTCTTCGGCGGGCGGGTGGAATTCAACACGACCTACTACGACAACTACCAGCCCAACGCGCGCTTCAACCCCGCTCCGGTCATCGCCGTGCGCGACGAGGTCGCCGCGATCTTCCCCGAGACCTTCAACCCCACCGGGCAGGACTACCAGACCACCACCACCAAGGGCTACGAGTTCGAGATCGTCGCCAACCTGACCCGCAACTGGCGCCTGATGCTCAACGCCGCCACCAACAAGGTGGTGACGGAAAACCGGGCTCCCCTGCTTAAGGGCTTCCAGGCCGAGGCCAAGGCCCAGGGCAAGGCCACCCCGCTGCTCGATGCCTTCCTCCTGACGATTCCCGACGGGGTGCCCAACGCCGGCTACACCAAGACGCGCGCCAACCTCTTCACCCGGTACACCTTCTCCACCGGCTCCCTCAAGGGCGCCTTCATCGGCGGCGGCGCCAACTTCCGCGACCCCACCTACCGCGGCAACGGCACGGCCACCCAGGGCGGTGCGGTGCTACCGCTGTGGTCCCCGAGCTACACCCTCGCGACCCTGCTTGCCGGCTACCAGACGCAGCTGATGGGTCGCCCCACGAGCATCTCCCTCAACATCAGCAATCTCTTCGACAAGGACTACTACCTCTCCGCGACCACGACGACCGGTTCCTGGGGCGCCCCGCGCTCCTGGCGGATGACGGTCGTCACCGACTTCTGACGCCCAACCTCTCCCGGGCGGCCTCAGCCGCCCCGGAGCTCGCGCGCCATCTCCTTCGCGAAGTAGGTCAGGATCAGGTCCGCGCCCGCCCGCTTGATCGCGATGAGCGACTCGCGCCGGCAACGCGCCAGGTCGAGCCAGCCCAAGCGCGCCGCGGCCTGCAGCTGCGCGTATTCGCCGGAGATCTGGTACGCCGCGACCGGCTTCCGCGTCGCCTCGCGCACGTCGCGGATGATGTCCAGATAGAGTCCGGCCGGCTTCACCATCAGGATGTCGGCTCCCTCCGCGTCATCGAGCAAAACCTCGGTGACGGCCTCGCGCCGGTTGGCCGGGTTCATCTGGTAGGTCGCCTTGCTCAGCAGCCGCGTGCCCGCGGCCTGCGCGCTCCCGACCGCATCGCGGAACGGACCGTAGTAGGCGGAGTTGTACTTCGCGGAATAGGCCAGAATCCCGGTGTCCGCGGCGCCGGCTGCGTCGAGGGCCCGCCGGATCGCGCCCACGCGGCCATCCATCATGTCACTCGGCGCCACGAAATCCACGCCTGCCCGGGCCTGCAGGACCGCCATCTCGGCGAGGATCGCCACGGTGCGGTCGTTGTCCACGTCGTCGCGCGCGGCCGTGAGGACGCCGTCGTGGCCGTGGCTGGTGTAGGGGTCGAGGGCGACGTCGGTGATGACTACGAGGTCCGGCAGGGCGGCCTTCACGGCCCGCACCGCGCGCAGGACCAGCGTCTCCGGGTTGAGGGCCTCCGTGCCGTTATCGTCCTTGCGGGCGGGATCGAGCTTGGGAAACAGAGCGACCGCGGGGATACCCAGCGCGTGCAGCTCGCGGCACTCGCGGATGAGGTCAGCGACGTTGAGGCGGAAGACGCCGGGCATCGAGGCGATCTCCTCGGGCGGCGCGTCACCCTCGACGACGAAGAGGGGGGCGATGAAGTCGGCGGGGCGGAGGACGGTCTCCTCGACCATCAGGCGGCGGGCGGCGGAGCGCCGCAAACGGCGGGGGCGCTGGGCAAGCTCGAGGGCGGGTGGGCGGCTCATCACCTTCCGGATTAACCGCGCCCGGGCCGCGGATGCACGCCAAACCGCAAAAAAGGTGTCGAAACGCGCGGGCCGTTGCGGCCATCTTCGTCCCCCGCGCCCGCTATGGCCCTCCGACTCCACGACTCGCTCCGCCGCGAAACCCGCGAACTCCGCCCGTCCCACCCAGACGGGATCTTCCGGTTCTACAACTGCGGCCCGACCGTGTACGCGCCGGCGCACATCGGCAATTTCCGGACCTTCGTAGTCAACGACGTCATCCGGCGCCTGCTGGAGCTGGAGTTCGGCGCGGAACGGGTGCGCCACGTGCGGAATCTGACGGACGTGGACGACCGCACCATCACCCAGAGCCGTAAGGAGGGCCGGCCCTTGGCGGAGATCACGCGGCACTGGACGACCCTCTTCCACGAAGATTGCGCCGCGCTGAACCTCCTGCGGCCGCACGCCGAGCCCACGGCAACGGGCTTTATTCGCGAGCAGGTGAACATGATCGAGGTTCTGATGGAGAAGGGCCACGCCTACCGGGCGGCGGACGGCTCCGTTTACTTCCGCCTCGCCACCTTCCCGGATTACGGGCGCCTCTCTCGGATCAACGAGCGGGAGCTAAAGGTAACCAACGCGGTGGCGGACGCTGACCACAAGGACTCCGTCTCCGACTTCGCGCTCTGGAAGGCGTACAAGCCGGAGGAAGACGGGACGGTGCAGTGGCCCGGTCCCCGCACCGCTGCGGCCGGGCGGCCCGGCTGGCACATCGAGTGCAGCGCGATGAGCAAGGCGCTGCTCGGCGACTCGATCGACCTGCACACGGGCGGCGTGGACCTGCTTTTCCCGCACCACGAGAACGAGATCGCCCAGAGCGAGTGCTGCAACGGCGTGCCCTTTGCGCGTCACTGGTACCACAGCGAGCACCTGCTCGTCGACGGCACCACGATGAGCAAGAGCAAGGGCAACTACTACACGCTACGCGACCTCGTCGCCAAGGGGCACGAGGCGATGGCCGTGCGCTACGCGCTGCTGATGGGTCACCCGCGCAAGCAACTGAACTTCACCCTCGACTCGCTGCACGCGGCCGCGAGCGCGCTCCGCACCCTGCGTGCGGCCCGGGCGGCGATCCCGGGAGCGGGCGGCACGGTCGACGTCTGGTCCCCCGTACTCGCTGCGCTGGAGGACGACCTCAACTTTCCCGGCGCCCTCGGCGCGCTGTTCTCCGGACTCAAGGCCGCCGCGCCGGCCGAGATCAACGCGGCCGGGTTCGACCGCGCCCTGTTCGCGCTCGGGCTCGACCTCTCCGCCCGCGCCCCCACCGCGGCCGTCCCCGCCGCCGTTACGGCCCTCGCCGAGCGACGCTGGGCCGCGAAGCAGGCCCGCGACTTCGCCGCGGCGGACGCGCTGAGGGCCGAGCTCACGGCGGCGGGCTGGGCGATGCTAGACCGCAAGGACGGTTGGTCGCTCGAACCGGTCCGGAAGTGACGCCGCGCCCACGACGGCGCGTTGACACCCCGCCGTTTTGCGGGCGCTCTCAGACCCCGCGCGCCGGCAACCGTGCGCCGGCGCGACCCTTATGCCGATGACACCGCTCGAAGAAATCCGCCACTCGTGCTCACACGTCCTGGCGACCGCCGTGCTCCGCCTCTTCCCTGAGGCCAAGCTCGACATCGGCCCGCCGACCGACACCGGGTTCTACTACGACATCGACCTCGACCATCGCTTTACCGCGGAGGACCTCGTCCGGCTCGAGGCGGAGATGCGCAAGGTCGCCGACGAGAACCAGCCGTTCCTACGCAAGGAGGTTTCCCGCGAGGAGGCGGTGGAGATCATCCGCTCCCGCGGCCAGGAGCGCTACAAGCTCGGGCGCCTCGCCGACATCCCGGAGGGCGAGAAAATTTCATTCTACCAGAACGGGGAATTCATCGACCTCTGCGCCGGAAGCCACGTCCGCTACTCTTCCAAGCTGAAGGCATTTAAGCTGCTCTCGATCGCCGGCGCCTACCACCGCGGGGACGAGCGCAACAAGCAACTGCAGCGCATCTACGGCACCGCTTTCGCCAACAAGGAAGAGCTCGCCCAGCATCTCCACCAACTGGAGCAGGCGCGGTTGCGCGATCACCGCAAGCTTGGGCGTGACCTGAAACTTTTCCACATCGACGACGAGGTCGGCCAAGGGCTCATCCTCTGGACTCCCAACGGGGCCGTCATTCGCCAAGAACTCCAGACCTTCATCAGCGAAGAGCTCCGCAAGCAGGGCTACGCGCAGGTCTTCACGCCCCACATCGGTAAACTAGAGCTCTACAAGACCTCGGGGCACTTCCCGTACTACAAAGACGCGCAGTTCGCCCCGGTACTAGAGAGCGACGCGCTCGCGCGGATGGTCGCCGAAAACTGCCCCTGCGGCGAAGTCTTCGCTCGCCTCGAGGCCGTGTCCGGCCAGCTGCGGGAACAGATCAACGCCCGTACCGGCCGCGAGACCATCACGGCCGACCGCGTCCGCCCCGATGCCGAGCTGCTCGACGGCTTCATGCTGAAGCCGATGAACTGCCCGCACCACATCAAGATCTTCGCCTCCCAGCCCCACTCGTACCGCGACCTGCCGGTACGGCTCGCGGAGTTCGGCACCGTCTACCGCTGGGAGCAGAGCGGCGAGCTCAACGGAATGACCCGCGTCCGCGGCTTCACCCAAGACGACGCCCACCTCTTTTGTACCGAGGAACAGGTCGCCGCGGAGGTGCTCGGCTGCCTGTCGCTGGTGCGCACCGTGCTCAGCACCCTTGGGATGGCCGACTACCGCGTCCGCGTCGGGCTGCGCGACCCGGATTCCAACAAGTACACGGGAGAGGCGGCCAACTGGGACAAGGCGGAGGAAGCCTGCCGCGCCGCCGCCCGCACCCTCGGCGTCCCGTTCACCGAGGAGCCGGGCGAGGCCGCGTTCTACGGCCCAAAGATCGACTTCGTCGTCCGCGACGTCATTGGCCGCGAATGGCAGCTCGGCACGGTGCAGGTCGACTACAACCTGCCGATCCGCTTCGACCTCTCCTACATCGGTGCCGACAACCAGCCGCACCGCCCGGTGATGATCCACCGCGCGCCGTTCGGCTCGATGGAGCGGTTCTGCGGGGTGCTGATCGAGCACTTCGCGGGTGACTTCCCGCTGTGGCTCGCGCCGGAGCAGGTGCGCATCCTGCCGATCAGCGAGAAGACGATCGAGCCGGCGCGCGCGCTCCTCGCCCGGCTGCGGGCGGAGGGGCTGCGCGCGACGCTCGACGAACATAGCGACAAGCTCGGCGCGAAAATCCGCCGGGCGGAGATCGAAAAAGTGCCTTACGCGCTGGTCCTCGGCCAAAAGGAGGCGGAGGCCGGCGGCGTGTCGGTCCGTTCCCGCGCCCGCGGCGACGAGGGTGTACTTACCACCGACGCGTGCGTCGCACGCCTACGCGCCGAGGTCGCGAACCGCGCCCTGCCCGACCGCCGCAAGGCCACTCCCGCCTAACGGCGGCGGGCCGGCGAGCGGCTCACCTCAGTTCTGCCGCGAGCGCCGTCACCACCCCGGTGACGGCGCGGATTGACTCCAGCGCGTAGAAGCGCCCCTGCGCCCGGGGCGCCTCGGCCCGTTCGGCCGCCCACGTCAGTCGGTAGGGCACGTGCGCGCCCGCCCCGCCCAGCGCGAGCACGGGCAGGATGTCCGACTTGAGCGAGTTTCCCACCATCAGGAAGCGCGCCGGATCAACGCCGTGACGCCGCAGGACGACGGCGTAGGAAGGCTCGTCCTTCTCGGAGAGGATCTCCACCGCGCGGAAGCGGTCCGCCAGACCCGACTTGGCGAGCTTGCGCTCCTGGTCGCGGAGATCGCCCTTGGTGATCAGCAGGAGCCGGTGCCGGCCGGCGAGTTGGGCCAGGGTGTCCTCGACCCCCTCCAGCAACTCAACCGGATGGGCGAGCATCTCGCGGCCGAGCTCGATCAGGCGCCGGATTTCCTCCGCGGAGATACGTCCCTCGGTGAGCTGGATCGCAGTCTCGATGGCGGAAAGCGTGAACCCCTTCACCCCGTAGCCGTAGAGTTCGAGGTTGCGCATCTCCGTCGCGAAGAGCGTGCGGTCGACGGTGGCGGCGTCGTGGTAGCGCGCGAGCAGGTCCCGGTAGCGCTCGTGGGTGTGCTCAAAGATATTCTCGTTGTGCCAGAGGGTGTCGTCGGCGTCGAAGCCGACGACGAGCTCGGAGGAGGAACGCATCGGGCGAGGCTGGCCGTTCCGGAGCCCGGGGCGCAAGCCGCCGGGTCCCGACTTCAATTCTTGGCGGTGGCGCGGAGCTCGAGGACGCGGCCCGGCAGCCAGCCGGCGCGGCCCTTCAGGTCCGTGGGCCGCGTGTATTCGAGGATGTAGAGCAACCCCGGCCGCGCGGGCAGGAGGTCGATCGGCCGGCCGAGCGGGGCGAGGAAGGAGGTGGTGCGGGCCGCCCACGAGCCATCCGCGCGGCGCTCCATCCGCATCTGCAGCACGTCAAACCCGTGCTCCTCGTCGGCTCCGGGTCCCATCACAAAACTGCCCAGCCGCCCGACCAGAAAGGTATCGCGCACCGCCTCTGGCCAGCCGGCGCCCAGCCAGACGAGGCCGGTGGGCGAGCTGTGCGCGTTGAAGGTGCTGGTCGGCTGACCGTACATAATTCCCGCCGGGCCAAGATTAAGGACCGGCAAAATGAACTTGAGCCCCGGGGGCGCGGCGGGCGTGTGCGGGTACCAAGCGTGCCCCGCCGGCTTGTCGCCGAACTGATACGGGAATCCGTGGTGCCGCGGCTCCTCGCCAGAACCGGGGGGGACGATGTGATCCATCTCCTCGGGGGCGTGCGCATCCGGGCCGTTGGAGACGGTGAAAAGGTTGCCGGCACCGTCCCAGTTGAAGCTCCAGGCGTTACGGATGCCCCGCGCGATCACCTCGATGCGCGGCTCGGCCGCCTTCGGGTCCATCCGCCACATCACCGCCGTGATCGGCGTCTCGCCGATCTTCGAGAATTGCTCAAAAGTGCCCGCCTCGCCCGCATCAGTCCGGGAGCCGCTGCTCACGTAGAGTTGGCCGTCCGGGCCGAAGCGCAGGTCCGAGATGCCGTGGTTGAACCAGTTGTTGCCCCACGGGTAGGAGGTCCGGAACCAAGCCCGCGGTTTGATCGGGTCGCCTTCCGGGCTCACCGCCGTGGTCCGAAAGATCGCGACCTCGTTGGTCTCGAATGGCCGGGTGGCCACGCGCTGGTTCACGGAAATCCAGAGTCGCCCCTCGCCGTCGAGCACCATACCGAGGGTCTGGAAAGCCTCGGGGCGGAGTCCTTCGAAGTCCCGCGGCCAGAGGATCTGCCGGAGGTTGCCGGTGTCCGGCTCGACCCGCCAGACGCCGCCCGCCTGACCGAGCACGTACAGCGGACCGCCCTTGCCGTCGCTCGCGAGTCGCACCCCGAAATCTGGGAGGCGCACCAGTTCCTTCAGTTCGAAGCCCGCGGGCGCGGCGGGGAGCGGGCGGTAGTCCGCCGCCTTCTTCAGGTCCTCGAAG
>JBILWD010000340.1:0-3696 GCA_044370095.1 Opitutaceae bacterium
GTTCTTCCTCCTGCCGATGGATGAGTCCCTGGCTCGGATCGTCATCGATATCGGCGGGCGGCCGCATCTTGTTTATGACGTGGCGCCGCCGACGATGTTTGTCCGCGACTTCAACTTGGTGCTGGTGAAGGAATTCTGCCGGGCCTTCAGCAACGCGCTCGGCGCGAACCTCCACGTTCATTTGGTCTACGGAGAGGAGCCGCACCACGTGGCCGAGGCGATCTTCAAGGGCTTGGCGCGCGCGCTCGACGTGGCGACCCAGATCGATTCCCGGGCGGCGAACCTGCTGCCCAGCACCAAGGGCCTGATCTGACCGCTGGCCGGCCCGCCCGGCCGGCTGCCCCGTATGTCCCCGATCGCGGTCATCGATACCGGCATCTGCAACCTGCGCAGCGTCACCAAGGCCCTGGAGGCCGTGGGAGCCGTCGTGCGCGTCGTACGTACTCCCGAGGAACTGACCGCTGCCGAAGCCGCCGGGGTCGTGCTCCCCGGGGTGGGCGCGCTGCGGGATTGCGTGGACGCGCTGCGTTCGACCGGGCTGGACGCGGCGGTCGCCGACTGGATCCGCGCCGACCGGCCGTTCTTGGGCGTTTGCCTCGGGATGCAGGCGTTGTTCGAGCATTCCGAGGAGGGTGGGGTGCGGGGGCTGGGGATCTTCCCGGGCCGGGTCGTACGCTTCCGTCTGCCGGCGGAGTTCAAGGTGCCCCATATGGGCTGGAACACCGTGCGGTTCACGCAACCGGCCTCGCCGTTGCGGTCCGGCCTCGGCCTAGAGGGAGAGTCGTTCTATTTCGTACACAGTTTCCGTTGTGAGCCCGCGGATCCCGCGCTGGTGCTGGCGGAGTGTGATTATGGGGGGCCCTTTTGCGCGGCGATCGGCCGCGGCCGGGTATTTGCCACCCAGTTCCATCCGGAGAAGAGCCAGGCCCGAGGGCTGCAGGTTTACCGCAATTTCGCGGCGGTCGCGGCCCGGCCTTAAGTTTTTTTGCGCCCGCGCGCGTTTTTTCTAATTTCCGGCTGGCGGGCGCGGAATGGCGTGCAAGTGTCTCGGCCTTAGCCGTTAGCTCTCGCTCTCCCCCAATGTCCAAAGAAGCCACGCTCCAACTCGAGGGTAAGGAATTCAAGCTGCCGGTGATCGTCGGCAGCGAGGGCGAGAAGGCGTTGGATGTGCGCAACCTCCGCGCGCAGACCGGGGCGATCACCTACGACGACGGCTTCGGGAACACTGGCTCCTGCCTGAGCGAGATTACCTTTATCGACGGCGATGCCGGCATCCTGCGCTACCGGGGCTACGCGATTGAGGATCTCGCCGAGCATTCCTCTTTCGTCGAGACGGCCTACCTGATTATCCACGGCAACCTGCCGAACTCAGTCGAACGGCGGCGCTTCGGGGATCTGCTTCGGCTCCATTCGCCGGTGCACTCCGCGATGGACCACCTGTTCGAGGGGTTCCCGCTGGGCTCGCACCCGATGGCGATCCTGTCGGCGCTGCTCAACTCCCTCGGTTGCTACTACCCGCACCTCGCGACCAACCGTCCGCAGGAGGATCTCGCGAACTTCGAGGAAGCCTCCGCGATCGCGATCTCCAAGGTTCGTACCATCGCGGCGATGTCCTACCGCAAGAGCCGCGGCCTGCCCTACATTTACCCGAAGCGCACGCTCCCGTACTGCGAGAACTTCCTGCATATGATGTTCTCGCAGCCCTACGAGGACTTTGCGCCGACTCCCGAGGTCGCCCAAGCGCTCAACCTTTTCCTGCTCCTCCACGCCGACCACGAGCAGAACTGCTCCACCTCGACGGTTCGGATGGTGGCCTCCTCCGGCGCGAACCTCTTCGCCTCCGTCGCGGCGGGCGTCTGCGCGCTCTGGGGTCCGCTCCACGGCGGCGCCAATATGGCGGTGATCGAGATGCTCGAGAGCATCCACGCGGAGGGCGATGACGGCAGCAAGTTCATCGAGGCCGCCCGCTCCGGAAAGGCTGGACACCGGCTGATGGGCTTCGGTCACCGCGTCTACCGCAACTACGACCCGCGCGCCAAGATCATCAAGGCCAGCTTCGACAAGGCCCTCGCCAGCCTCGGCATCAAGGACGACCCGCTCCTCCAGATCGCCCGCCGGCTCGAGGAAGTGGCGCTCCGCGATGAGTACTTCCTGTCGCGCCGGCTGTACCCGAACGTCGATTTCTACAGCGGCCTGATTATGCGGGCACTCGGCATCCCGCAGAATATGTTCACGGTGATGTTCGCGATTGGGCGGATGCCCGGCTGGATCGCCCATTGGAAGGAAGTGGCGTCCAACCCGAAGAACAAGATCTACCGCCCCCGTCAGGTCTACACCGGCGCGGTCCGCCGCCCGTTCGTGCCGATGGCGGAGCGCGTCTGAGGGCCCCTCAGGTTCCGCTCCGCGCCCGCGGGTCGCCGCTCAGCCCTTGCGTTGGGCGTGGAAGATCTCCTCGAGGGGCATCCCCGTCAGTTGGGTGAGCCCGCGGAAGAGGCGCCAGAGCACGTACATCGTAACGATCAGGTTCGGTACCACGATCACCGGCCAGCTGAGCAGGTTCATCCGCCCGAGCTCCGCATTGAACGCCTCGGTGCCTGGCTCGCTCACGAGAAGGTAGCGGGCGAGGGCATAGTTGAGGACGGCGCTGAGGAGAAAAGAACCGGCCAGCCCGCGCGTCGCGCCGACCATCAAGCGTTCGAACTGCGGGTGCAGGTTGCGTTCGGTTAGGATCGCGTCGACCCGGGCGGTGTCGATCACCTGCTCGTTCCAGAGCAGTTCCCGCACGAAGGGGCGCCGGCTGCCGCTGGATACGATCACCGCCACGCCGAAGAGGGTCGGGATAGCCGCCTCCTTGACCGCGAACCAGAACGGATCCGCCTGCAGCTGATTGAGGCCGCCAGTGAGCAGCACGCTGAGGATGCCAACGATGGAGAAAAAGTTGGTCTTCCGGCGTCGGATCAGGTCGTAGATGCCGTAGCCGAGCGGGAAGGCGAGGGCGGCCGCCATCCCCCAGGTGGGCCCGAGGGACCCCGCGCCGCTGAACTTGGTCAGAATCAGCGACGGGGCCGCAATGTTGCAGACCAGGTTGAGGAGTAGGCTCTCGCGGGGCAGGGCGGCTTGGGTCATGAAGGAAAAGTCAGGCTGGGAAAGACGCGGCGCACGGCAAGACGGTACATATTTCCTGCTTTCCGCGGGCGAGTGGGCGGGGCACCTTCCGGAGATGATCTTGCTCGGCGTGAACATCGACCATTGCGCGACCGTGCGGCAGGCGCGCTACCGTGCCGCCGCTACGCCCGCCGGGGGTGCCATCGAGCCGGATCCGGTGCTCTTCGCCCAACTGGCGGAGCGCGCCGGGGCGGACGGGATCACCGTCCATCTGCGCGAGGATCGGCGTCACATCCAGGAACGGGACGTCTGGCGGCTGCGGGAATCCATCGCGACGCGCCTGAATCTCGAGATGGCCTGCACGCCCGAGATGCTGGCCTTTGCGCTCCGACTGCGGCCCGAGGCGGTCTGCCTGGTACCCGAGAGCCGGCAGGAGATCACCACCGAGGGAGGCCTCGAGGTCGCGGGGGCCTTGGATCGCGTGCGCGCCTGCGTCGAGCCCCTGGCGGCAGCGGGCATCGAGGTGAGCCTCTTCATTGATCCCGATGAGCGACAGATCGCGGCGGCCGCCAAGGTCGCAGCTCCCTGGGT
>JBILWD010000097.1:0-11275 GCA_044370095.1 Opitutaceae bacterium
AAAGAGGGTGAGCGAGACGCCTAGATTGCGGCTGCCGCCGAGGACGTCGAAGACCTCCTGGTAGCCAAGCGTGAATAGCCCGTGAAGCCGACGGTCCTCGCGGGTGGGGATTTGCTGCGTAAAGGACGGGGCGAGCCGGCCGGTCAGCGTGTAGGTGATGCGGCGCTTCTCGCGCATTGAGAGCGGCGAGCGACTCTTGAAGTTGATCGTCCCGCCGAGGGAATCCGCGCCCTTGTCCGGCGTGTGGCCCTTGACCAGCTCCACCTGCTCGAACATCGCGCCCGTGATATTGTTGACGAAGATCGACCGCCCCATTCCGCCCTGGCCAGTCATCAGGCCGCCATCCATCGTCACGCTGTTCAGCCCTGGGCCCATCCCGCGGACGTTAAAGCCCGACAAGTTCCCGCCGGCATCGAGCTCCCCGTAAATCCCGGGTAACCGGATCGCGACCTCGCCGGCGTTCAGGTTGGGCAGATTCCCAAACGAATCCGTCGCCGCGATGTTCTTCAGGTTTTCCGAGTTGCGGTAGGCCGTGATCGCGGCGGCGTCGCCCTCCCGCTCCCCGACCACCTTGAACTGGTCGAGCTTGTAGATGCCGGTGGTGAGATCAAAGTCCTGCGCCATCCGCTGGCCCGCCGCGACCGTCACGGTGCGCCGGACGGCGTCGAGGCCGATGTAGGCCACGACGAGCTCGTGGCTGCCCGCGGGAACCCCGGCAAGCACGTAACGCCCGGTGTCGTCCGTGAGCGCGGAGAGCCCAAGCGAGACGATCTCGACCCGGGCGCCGGGGAGAAGGTTGCGCGTGGCGGCGTTGCTGACGGTGCCAGTCACGCTGCCGGGCTCGGCGGCCGCGAGCGGCAGCGCGAACGCGAAGGCGGCGAGAACGAGCCGGATGAATTGGGTGCAGGGGCGGTACCGTGATGTCATAGGGTTGGTGCGGACAAGGGGATACAAGGGTGGCTTCTAGGGAGGGAAACCACCTCTGGGAGCAGAAGCGCGGAGGGCGGCCGGAACAAGGCGATTTCATCGCTTCCCTGCACCACGCGAGCCGGCCCGGCACGCGTGCGACCTTGACCGCGGTGGAACCGACCGGTCACCTATCCTGCAGCAAAACCAACCCCAATGACCCCAGCCCTGCGTCTGCTCCCGCGCAACGTTCTCGCGCTAGTCTTCAGCGTCTTGCCCGCCCTTCTGCCTGCCCAGCCCGCCCCGGGCACCATCACGGGACGGATTTTAAACCCCGCAACCGGCGAATTCGTGCGGAACGCGCGCGTGGTCGTCCGCGAGACCGGCGTCGCCGCGGTCTCCGAGGGCGGCGGCGAATACCGGCTCTACCCGGTGACGCCCGGCCGCGTCACCCTAAGCGTGACCTACACCGGCTACCGGGACGCGAGCGCCACCGTGACCGTCGCCGCGGGCGCGACGGCCACGCAAGACTTCACCTTGGTCAGCGCGCTCGCCGCACCCGGCGAGGCGCTGAAGCTGGACGCGTTCGTCGTCTCCACTGAGCGGGAGGGCGCGGCGAAGGCGATCATGGACCAGCGAAACTCGATGAACATCACCAACACGGTCGCCTCGGACTCCTTCGGCGACAACGCGGAGGGCAACGTGGGCGAGTTCCTCAAGCATTTGCCTGGCGTCGAGCTGGATCTTTTCTACGGGGAGGTGCGCACCGTGCGCCTTGGCGGCCTCGGCTCCGAGTATACCTCAGTGACGATGGACGGCATCGCCCTCGCTAGCGTGGACGCGAACAACAGCGGCTCGGGGGCGGCCCGTTCCTTCACGATGGAAATGGCTTCCCTGAACTCGATGGAGTCGATCGAGGTGTCCAAGACGATCAGCGCTGACGTCGACGCCAACGCGCCGGCGGGGACGATCAACCTGCGCACGAAGCGGGCATTCGACCGCGCGGGCCGGCGGGTCTCGTGGCAGGCGAACGTCACCGCGCACTCGGAGGAGATGGACTTCCGCGCCAAGCTCGGGCCCGACGAGGATCGCCCAAGCCGCAAGTGGCGCCCCGGCGGCATCCTCGAGTACTCGGACGTCTTCCTGAACCGATCCCTCGGCATCGTGCTCAATATCAGCGAGTCCAACGTCTACCAGGAGGCGCTCATCACTTCGCAGGCGTACAACTCAACCCCCACGGCGACCGACCCGCGTCCGCTCGTGCCGACGACCCTGAACTTCCAGTGGGCCCCTCGCTTCAACAAGCGCTTCGCCACCACCGTCACCGCCGACTACCGGATAAGCCCCGAGCTCAACGTCGGCCTGGGCGTCGTCTACAATTACGCGGACCTGTGGACCCCGCAGCGGACGACGATCTTCAATGCCGGCACCCGGGTGAACGTGGCCGGAGCAGATCCGCTTCTGAGTTTCGTGTCCGCACCGACCGGCTCTGTCCAAGTGAATCCCGTGGCGGTATCCAAGATGGGTGAGACCCTCACGCTGCTGCCGCGCTTCGGCTACAAGCGGGGCAACCTCGAGGTGGAGGGCAAGTTCGCCTACACTGACTCGACCAGTTGGTACGACCCCCTCGGCCGCCGCCAGTCGATCCGGGACAGCAACTCGCCCACGGCGGCGAACGTCACCTTCCGCGCCGAACGCTCTTCGCCGCTGTCCACCGACTGGCGTTTCACGCAGGTCGCCGGCCCGGATATCAGCAACGGTGCAAGCTTCACCAGCCCCTCGTTCACCCTCAACGACGGCCGCTTTGGGCGTACGACCTTCTTCAGCGGCGAGATCAACGCGATCCTCAAGACCGCGCGGTTCGTCCCGGTGATCTGGAAGTCCGGCGTGAAGTCCCGCCAGCAGTTCCAGAAATTCGAGGACGACCAACTAGCGAAGCGGTTCGACTTCCTGCCTGGCGGGGCCACCGGCGGCTGGGCCCACTACCGCTCCCCGTGGGAGTACGATCTCGGGATGAACGGCGGCGCGATCCGGTCCTTTTCGGGCGGTACCGTTTTTATGCCCAACCTCCGCGGGATTGCGGACCTCTACCGCGCGAACCCGGACGCGTTCCGACAGAACTGGGGTAACAACAGCGATAACTTCTATGAATCTTATGTCGCCCGGCGCCGCCGTTACTACGAGCGCGTCGATTCGAGCTTCCTGATGGGCACGGCCAGCCTCCGCGGGCTGACGCTGCGGGCCGGGCTGCGCTGGGAGGGCACCAGCACCGAGGCGAGCGAGGCGGACACGCGGACCCCAGCGGAACTCCGGGCGGCCGGCTTTCCGGTGAATGCCGCCGGCCGGGCAACGACCATCCCCGGCATCCAGTACCAGTTCCTCTCGCAACCCCGCGTGAAGCGCACCGGCGACTACGACAACCTCTTCCCCAGCGCCTCAGTTAAATACGGACTGCGCCGTAACCTTGATTTCCACTTCGGCTACAGCTCGACCATCCGCCGGCCCTCCTACGTCAACCTCGCCGGCGTCTGGATCGTCAACGACACCGCCCTGACGGTCACCTCGCCCAACCCGCGCCTGAAACCGGAGACGGCGAACAACTACGCGGCACGGCTCGCCTATTACTTCGAGCCGGTGGGGCAGCTCGCTGTGACCCTCACCGAGCGCAAGGTGCGCAACCTCTTCATCACCGACCGCCTGACGGCAGAGGAGTTTGGCTACACCGGGGACGACGAACTGCTGGGTTACGAGTTCATCACCACCGACAATGGCCCGGGCACGATCCGGATGCGCAGCATGGAATGGGAATACAACCAGAGCCTCTCGTTCCTTGGCGCGCTCTTCCGGCGCCTCTCCGTGCGGGCGAGCTACACCCGGCTGTACGCGGAAGTGCCGCGCGCGAATCTCACGCCCCACCTCGCCAGCGGCGGGATCAATTACACCTACAACCGCCTCAACCTCTACACGAACTGGAACTGGACGGATGACGTGAACACGAACCTCGCCGGCACCACGTTCCGGCGGCACCGCACCAACGTCGACGCCGGGGCCGGCTGGCGCCTGAGCCCCACCTACAGCCTCTCGGTCAGCGTGCGGAACCTCACGGACACGCCTTACATCAACCTGCAGCGTTTCGCCGGCGGACTGACCGCGCTCACGCGGAACGAGACCGTGGGCCAGAGCTGGACGTTCGCGCTGAAGGGCACTTATTGACTCCACCCGCTCCCGATGAACCGCCGCCGCTTCCTCCGCCATTCCGCCTCTACCCTGCCCGCCGCCCTTCTCATACCGTCCGCGCTGCGCGCCGGCGGAGCGCCCGCCGGGCCCGTGATCCTAAGTGGCGTGGCAGCCCGGACCTCGCCGGCCGCGAAGGAACTCCGCGCGGACGTGGTGGTGATCGGCGGCGGGCTTGGCGGTTGCGCGGCCGCCCTGGCCGCGGCGCGCCGCGGCCGGCGGGTGATCCTCACCGAGGAGACGGATTGGATCGGCGGCCAGCTTACGTCCCAGGCGGTGCCCCCGGATGAGAACGCCCAGATCGAGACCGGCGGCGCAACCCGGTCCTACCGCGAGTTGCGGGAGCGCATCCGCGACCATTACCGGCGCAATTTCCCGCTGACCCCCGCCGCGCGCGCGAACCCCCGGCTCAACCCGGGCAACGGCAGCGTCTCACGGCTCTGCCACGAGCCGCGCGCCGCCCTCGCGGCCCTGCACGAATTGCTGGCCCCGTACGTCGCCGGGGGGCGCGTGGAGATCCTGCTATTTCACGTGCCGGTTGCGGCCCAGACCGCCGGGGACCGGGTCGAGGCCGTGACCGTCCGCAGCCTCGACCTCGGCCACGAGACCGTGCTGCGCGCGCCCTACTTCATCGACGCGACGGAACTTGGGGATTTGCTGCCGCTCACCGGTACGGAGTTCGTCACCGGGGCGGAGTCGCGGCGGGAGACGGGGGAGCCCCGCGCGAAGGAGCAGGCGGAGCCGGACAACCACCAGTCGTTCACCTGCTGCTTCGCGATGGATTACGTCGCGGGGGAGGACCACGTGATCGAGCGCCCGCGCGACTACGCATTCTGGCGCGACCACGTTCCCGCCCTCCGGCCGCCGTGGTCGGGCAAGCTTCTGAGCCTCTTCTATTCGTCCCCGAGGACCCTCCAGCCCTTCAACATGGGCTTCGACCCCGAGAAGGGCACGGGGCTGTTTAAGTACCGGCGGATCATCGACCGCGCGCAGTTCGCGCCCGGCACCTACCGCGGGGACATCAGCTTGGTGAACTGGCCCCAGAACGACTATATGCTGGGCAACCTCGCCGGCGTTTCCCCCGCGGAGGCCGCGCGCCACACCGAAGGTGGCAAGCAGTTGAGCCTGTCGTGGCTCTACTGGCTGCAGACCGAGTGCCCGCGCCCGGACGGCGGCACCGGCTGGAAAGGGCTACGGCTGCGCCCGGACATCGTCGGCACGGCGGATGGCCTCGCCAAGTACCCGTACATCCGCGAGAGCCGCCGGATCCGCGCGGAATTCACCGTGACCGAGCTCCACGTCGGCACGGAGGCCCGTCAGCGCGAGACGGGGGCAAAGACCCCGGCCGAGACCACGGCGGCCGTCTTCACGGATAGCGTCGGGATCGGCAGCTACAACATCGACCTCCACCCCAGCAGCGGCGGCGACAACTACATCGACTTCCCCGCGCTACCCTTCCAGATCCCGCTCGGCTGCCTGTTGCCCGTGCGAATGGAGAACCTCTTGGCCGCGAACAAGAACATCGGTACCACCCACCTCACGAACGGCTGCTACCGCCTGCATCCCGTGGAGTGGAATATCGGCGAGGCCGCCGGGGAACTAGCAGCCTTCTGTCTGGCCGGACGCCACGCTCCTCGCGCCGTCCGCCAAGCCCCGGGCCAGCTGGCGGAGTTCCAGGCGCAGCTGGTGTCGGCCGGGATCCCGCTGGCGTGGGAGCGCCGGCCCTGAGGAGCGTCAATCCGTCTGAAGCGCCGGTTAGGCGAACAATTCCTCAGGCCGGAAGAAACGGGCCAACTCAGCCCGCGCGTTCTCCACGCTGTCGGATGCGTGGGCAACGTTGACCATCATATCGGTGCCGAAGTCCCCGCGAATCGTACCCTTGGGGGCCTTGCGCGAATCCGTCGGCCCGAGCAGGTCCCGCACGCGCTGGACCACGTTTTCACCCTGCAGCGCTACGAGGACCACAGGCCGGCGGCTCATAAAGGCCTCGATCTCCGGATAGAAGGGCTTGGACGCGACGTGCGCGTAATGCTCCCGGAGCAGCGCGGGCGACAGCCGGCCCATCTTGCACGCCACGACGTCGAAACCGGCCGCCTCGAAGCGGGCCACGATCGTGCCGACCAAGCGCTTCTCCATCGCGTCGGGCTTCAGGATAATGAACGTTTTCTCCATAAAAACTCCCGACGGTAGCGGCGGCCCCGCGGGTGGGAAGCCTAGAGTTACCCCGGCGCCCCGGCTCAGAATTCGCGCTCGAGGGCGAAGAACACGCCGCGCCCGATTGCCGGGTAGCCGTGCACCTCCTCATAGCGCTCGTTGAGCGCGTTCTCGAGTCGCGCGCGCAGGGACCAGCCGGAAGCCAGCCGCTGCTCCGCGTAGAGGCGCACCACCACATAGTCCTCGCCGTCGATCGTGCGGAAGGTGCGGGCGTGCACATCCTCGCGCTGGCCCGTCGCGGCGAGGCCCGCGCCGGCGCTGAATCCGCCTCCCCACGCTCGCCACACATCGAGCCCCCCGCGGTGCCGCGGGCGGCGCAACAGCCGGGTCCCCGCCGTGAGGTTGTCCGCATCAAGGTAGGCATAATGCCCGGTAACCGTGGCGATCTCCGCCCAGCGCAGGCGCCAGGTGAGCTCCCAGCCCCGGGTGCGGGCGCGCAGGATGTTTTCCACGCTGCGGAAGTCCCGGGTGCTCGCGATCAAATCCCGGAGCCCGAGCTCAAAACGGGTCAGGCCGACGGTCCAGCGCCCGCCCCCGCCGCGCCATTCACCTCCGAACTCCCAGCCCCGGGCGCGTTCCGGGCGGAGGCCGGGGTTACCACGGTAGAACGCGCTCTGACCAAAAAGATCGAGGAAACTCGGCGAGCGGAACCCAGTCCCGAAACCCGCGCCCCAGCGTAGCGCCGAACCCGCGGGCGCCCAGGACGCGGTGGCCCGACCGGTGGTGGCGCGACCGAAGGTGTCAAAGTCGTCGTTCCGCACCCCAAGGCCTAGGTGCAGATCGGGGCGCGGCCTAAACTCATCGTGGAGGAAAACCGCCGCGAGCCGCTGGCGGCGGTTGATGTTGCCGAACCCCGTGTTGCGGGTGTGGTTCGCCTCAAGCGTGGCCCCGCCGAGCAGGAGATGGCCGGACCAGCCCCGGAAGGTGCTCTGGGCATCGAACACTCCGCGCCGGTTTGTCACGCGCGTCTCCGCTGTCGGGCGCGGGGCGGGGAACGGGCTGACCGCGACGAAACGACGGTCCTGCCCCCCGGCTAGCAACCGCGTCTGCCACGGCCCGCGGGTCACCTGCAGTTGCGCCGTGGCGAGAAGGTTGTTCTCGCGCTCACGATTGTCGGGGTCGTTGGTGAAACGATCCCCGGGCGAGCCATAGGCCCCGCGGAACCAGCGCAGCGTGGCCGTCGCCTCGATCCCGGGCCGCAGGGTGCGGTCCAACCGCAGCACCGCGTTGTGCGAGGTGAAGGCATTATTCGCCCGCTCGTTCCGCGTGCGTCCTCCGCGCAGCGAAAGGTTCCAAGCGTCCCTCCCGCGGGCGCCCTGCGCGTTCATCGCCCCCTGGAACGTGCCGAAACTCCCCGCCTCCATCACGACCCGCCCGGCCGGAGCCCCTTGCCCTCGCGAAGCCCGCAAGGAAATCAGCCCGCCGACCGCCTCGCCCCCGTAAAGCGTACTCTGCGGTCCGTGGGAAACCTCCAGGCTGTCGCACGCTGCGAGGCAGGCACCGCCAAGGAAAACCGCGTAATCCGTGTTGGGGTCGTTGAGCCGCAGCCCGTCGACCAACAGCAGCGTCTGGTTGGAGTTCGCGCCCCGCGTGAAGACGGAGGTAATCATCCCGGCCGCCCCCGAGGTCGCGGCCGGCACCCCCGCGACCTGACGCAAAGCGTCCGCGAGCGAAGTGATCTGCCGGCGCGCCAATTCCTTCGCCGTGAGCCAACCGGTGCTCGGGGTCGCCGGTCCCGTCGGCTCCGCCCCCCGGGACGCACGGAAGACGAAGGGCGGCAACGCTTCCGGCGCCTGCGCGCGCAATTCCGGTACCGCCGCGGATGACAGGGCCCAGGTTCCCAGCGCCCACGCCGTCGCTCCCCAACGGCCCCAGCCTACCGCAAAACTCCGGCGATAACCGCCCGCGGAGCGGAGGGCACGGGAGAGGTCGCATCCGGCGTTCACTCCTTCGCAATGACATTCTTGCTCTGGATGTAAAGAACGCATCAACCCATATGGATACGTAGATATGTCACTTGCAACGCGGGCGCACCAACGCCAAACGTCTGCCCGAAATGTCCGTCTCCACCCCTTCCGGCCCTGCTCGTGACGACGCGTTCCGCCGCCTCTTTTCCGGTCGCATCGTGTTGCTGGATGGCGCGATGGGGTCGATGATCCAAGGCCACGGGCTCGAGGAGGCTGATTTCCGCGGGGAACGCTTCGCCGGGCACCCGCAGGACCTTAAAGGAAACAACGACCTCCTTAGCCTGACCCGGCCCGACGTGATCGAAGGCATCCACCGGGCCTATTTCGACGCGGGCGCCGACCTCGTCGAGACTAACACCTTCAGCAGCACCTCGATCGCGATGGCGGACTATCGCTGCGAACCTTGGGTGCGCGAGATCAACCTCGCCGCGGTGGCGTGCGCCCGGCGCGCAGCGGAGGCGGCCGAACGGGTAACGCCGGGACGACGTTGTTTTGTTGCCGGCGCGATCGGGCCCCTCAACCGCACGCTCTCGATGTCACCGGACGTGAATCGCCCCGAGTACCGGGCCGTGACGTGGGATCAAGTGGTCACCGCGTACACCGAGCAGATCGAGGCGCTGCTGGACGGCGGGGTCGATGCCCTGCTGGTGGAGACGATCTTCGACACATTGAACGCGAAGGCTGCGCTCTACGCGATCGCGGAGGTGCAGGATCGGCGCGGCGCTGCGGCGCGCGTCCCGGTGCTCGTGAGCGTGACCATCACCGACGCCTCGGGGCGCACCCTTTCCGGCCAGACGATCAGTGCGTTCTACCACAGCGTGGCGCACGCGCAGCCATTCTCGGTCGGCATCAACTGCGCGCTGGGGGGCGAGGCGATGCGGCCCTACGTCGAGGAGCTTTCTCGCATCGCCGGCTGCTACGTCTCCTGCTACCCCAACGCCGGCCTGCCGAACGCCTTCGGCGGTTACGACGAGACGCCGGAGGATATGGCTAAAGTCCTCGGGGATTTCGCCCGCCAGGGCTGGGTCAATCTCGTGGGCGGCTGCTGTGGCTCGACGCCGGCCCACATCGCGGCCATCGCCGCGGCGGTCCGCGGGGTCGCCCCGCGGCCCGTTCCCTCCGCCCGCCGCGCCTTGCGCTTGAGCGGGCTTGAACCGTTGGTGGTCACCTGATCCGCCGTGAGCAACGCCGCGCAGTTTCTCGTCATTGGGGAGCGGACCAACATCACCGGTTCGCCCCGCTTCGCCAAGGCGCTCAAGGCGGGCGACTGGGATGCCTGCCTCGCCATCGCCCGGCAGCAGGTGGAGAGCGGGGCCAACGTGATCGACATCAACGTCGACGAGGCGCTGATCGACGGGGAGGCGACGATGGTCCGCTTTCTCAACCTGATCGCCGCCGAGCCCGAGATCGCGCGCGTGCCGGTGATGCTCGACTCCTCCAAGTGGTCCGTACTGGAGCGCGGACTGCAGTGCCTGCAGGGCAAGGGCATCGTGAACTCCATCTCCCTGAAGGACGGGGAGGCGGAGTTCCTGCGCCGGGCGCGGCTGGTCCGGCGCTACGGCGCGGCCGTGGTGGTGATGGCGTTCGACGAGCAGGGGCAAGCGGCCACGCGCGACGAGAAGGTGCGTATCTGCACGCGAGCCTACCACCTCCTGACGGAGGCCATCGGATTCCCCGCAGAGGACATCATCTTTGATCCGAACATCCTCACGGTGGCGACTGGCATCGAGGAGCACAACGGATACGCCGTAGACTTCTTCGAAGCTACCCAGGCCATCAAGGCGACTCTTCCCGGAGCGCGCGTGAGCGGCGGCGTTTCGAACGTCTCCTTCTCCTTCCGAGGCAACAACCCGGTCCGCGAGGCGATGCACACGGTGTTCCTGTACTACGCCGTGCAGGCGGGCCTGGATATGGCGATCGTGAACGCCGGGATGCTGGGCGTCTACGAGGAGATCCCCGCGGAACTTCGGGACCGGGTTGAGGACGTGATCCTCAACCGCCGCCCCGACGCCACGGAACGGCTCGTGGCGCTGGCCGACGAGCTAAAGCAATCCTCCGCGGGGGACACCGCCGGCAAGCCGGCACCCGAGGCGGAGGAGTGGCGCCGCGCCCCGGTCGCCGAGCGCCTGCGGCACGCGCTGGTCAAGGGCATCGACGCCTTCATCGAGGCGGACACCGAGGAGGCGCGGGCCCTCTACGCGCGGCCGCTCGACATCATCGAGGGGCCGTTGATGGACGGGATGCGGGTGGTCGGAGACCTCTTCGGCGCGGGCAAGATGTTCCTCCCCCAGGTGGTGAAGTCCGCCCGCGTGATGAAGAAGTCCGTGGCCGTGCTGACACCGTATATGGAGGCGGAGAAGGCGGCGGCCGGACAAGCCTCGGCCAAGGGCCGCATCGTGCTCGCGACGGTCAAGGGCGACGTCCACGACATCGGCAAGAACATCGTGGGCGTGGTGCTGGCCTGCAACAATTACGAGGTCACGGATCTCGGCGTGATGGTGCCGGCGGAGCGAATCCTCGCGGTGGCGCGAGAGAGCAAGGCGGACGTCATCGGACTCTCCGGCCTGATCACCCCCTCGCTTGATGAGATGGTGCACGTGGCCCGGGAGATGACCCGCCAGGGTTTCGGGGTGCCATTGCTGATCGGCGGGGCCACCACGAGCGCGGCGCACACGGCGGTCAAGATCGCCCCCGCCTATGCGCCGGGCGTGGTCCACGTGCTGGACGCTTCGCGGGTGGTGAACGTGGTGAGCGCGCTGCTCTCGCCAGAGCAGCGCGCCCCCTACCTCGCAGAGGTCGCCGGCAAGCAGAGCCAGCTCCGCGCCGACTTCGAGGGACGCCAGGGCAAGCGGGCCGCGCTGCCACTCGCGGCCGCCCGTGCCCGCGCCGCCGCCTCGCACTGGGCGGAGGTGGACATTCCCCGGCCGGAGTTCCTCGGCACGAAGGTCTTCGAT
>JBILWD010000341.1:0-3679 GCA_044370095.1 Opitutaceae bacterium
TCGGTGAGGTCGCGGCCGAAGGCCTTGAGGGCGGGGGTCTTGACCTCCTTCTTCTCCTCCGCCTGGGCGCCGGGACGCTGCGGGCTGCCGGCGGCGGCCTCTTCGCCCGGTTCGCCGCCCTCGGCGGACTGGCCGCCGGAGAACTGTGGGTCGAGTTCCCGGAGGATCTCGTTGCGGGTGCGCTCGATGTCGATCTCGAGGGACTTGAGCACGCGGGCGGCAACGCCCTCCCCTTCCCGCAGGAGGCCGAGGAGGATGTGTTCCGTACCGACGTAGGAATGGCTGAGGGCCTTGGCTTCCTTGCCGGCGAGCGCGAGGACCTTCTTAACCCGGGGGGTGTAGGGGATACTGGCCTGCGCCTTGGTCTCCTGGCCGGTGCCGACCTGCTTTTCCACCGCGGCGCGGACGGTCTCAAGGTCGAGCCCCATCTTCTGGAGCACGCTGACGGCGACGCCCTGTCCCAGCTTGATCAGCCCGAGCAGGAGGTGCTCGGTGCCGACGTAGTTATGATGGAACCGGTCGGCCTCCTTGCGGGCCAGCGCGAGGACCTGCTGCGCCCGGGGAGTGAAGTTGTTCATTGGTTCTTGGGACATGGGAGAGGAGGGTTGAGCGGGTGGCTTAGGCGGCCGCGCCCGGATTGGCAGGGCGGATCTCAGGGCGCGGGAAGGAGGCGAACTCGGAGCGCAGCCGGGCGGCGCGGAGGACATCGCGCTGGGCGGCGTCGCACTCGCCCCGGTGCGTGTGTTGGAGGTGGCCGGGCTGGGCCTCGATCAGGAGTCGGTCGATGAGCGAACGCTGGTCGTCGGGGAAGAGGCCGAGGTCGATGCCGAGGCGGAGCAGTGAAAGCAGGTTCATCGCCTCGCCGGAGGTCAGCAGGTGGGAGTTCTGGAGAATCCCGTAGGCGCGGCCGATCTTGTCGTGGAGCTTGCCCGCATCCGCCTCGAGGAGCTTGGCCCGGGCGTTGAGTTCGTGCTCGACGATAGACTGCAGGACGCTGCCGAGGCGCTTGAGGATGACTTCCTCGGCCTCGCCGAGGGTGGTCTGGTTGGAGATTTGGAAAATGCTGCCGCTGGCGTCGGAGCCCTCGCCGAAGAGGCCGCGGACGACCATTCCGAGCTGGTTCACGGCGCGGACGACCTTCTCCATTTGGTTGGAGATGACGAGCGCCGGCAGGTGCATCATCGCGGAGGCGCGCATCGCGGTGCCCAAGTTGGTGGGGCAGGCGGTAAGGTAGCCGAGCGTCGGGGAGAAGGCGAAGTCGAGGTGTTCCTCGAGGGCGGAGTCGAGGTCGTTGATCGCGGTCCAGGCGCGCTTCAGGTTCAGGCCGGCGCGCAGGACTTGGATGCGGAGGTGGTCCTCCTCGTTGACCATCAACGAGAAGGCTTGGTCGCGGCTGATCAGGACGCCCGCGCCGCCCTTGGAACCGCTGAGCTCGCGGCTGATGAGGTGGCGTTCGACGAGGATCTGGCGCTCGAGCTCGCCGAGGTCGGAGACGGCGAAGTTGAAGCAGCGCTTCATCTGCGGGAGGCGGGCGACCGCGTCGCGGCAGGTGGTCAGGATCTGCTCGCGCTGGGCGCCCTTGGCCCAGCCCGGGAAGGAGTGCCCGACCACGTTGCGCGCGAGGCGAATCCGCGTCATCAGCACGATGGCGGTCTTGCTGCTGCCCGGGTCGGTGAGTTCCGACGGGGCGCTCAGCAGCGCGGCGAGGGAAGTGGAATCCTCACGGGGCATCCGGATGAAAGGCCTGTTTGACCTGGTTGATCTCGTCGCGGGTGCGGGCGGCGTCCTCGTAGCGTTCGGACTTGATGGCCTCGGTGAGGTCGAGTTCGAGCTTGGTGAGGCGGTCGTAGAGGGATTTCCGCTCCAGCGAGCGGGCGGGCACCTTGCCGGTGTGGGTAACCCCGCTGTGCATATTGGCCAGCATCGGCTCGACCAGCGTGGCGAAGGCGTCGTAGCAGGCGGGGCAGCCGAGGCGGCCGTGCTTCTTGAACTCGACGGGCGTGTAGCCGCAGCGGGGGCAGCGGGTGCCCGGGGCGGGCGGGGCGGCGTCGGGGGTGAGGGAGGCCTTCAGCAGGAGGTCAGCGAGCGAGAAGCCGCCCGGGTCCGTGACCCCCTTGGCCTCGGCGCAGGCCTCGCATAAGTCCACCTTGTGCACCTTGTTGTTCACGATCTGCGTGAGGTGCACGGTGGCGGGCTTGGAGCAAAGGTCGCATTTGAGCGGGTTGGCCATGGAAGCAGATGGTCTCGCGAAGGAAAGGATGCCACAGGCGCCGGGACTGGCAAGTGCGGCGATGCGATGCGGGGCCCGTTGGCGGGCCCCGGCGGGCGGGTGCCCGGCTCAGATCCGGGTGCCCTCGACGAGGACGCGGCGCCGGAAGGCCTCGAGCACCCGGCGGGTGATGGGGCCGGGCTTGCCGGTGCCGATCTCCCGGCCGTCGAGCTTCACCGCGGGGATGACCTCGGCGCCGGAACCGGTCAGGAAGCACTCATCGGCGATCCAGACGTCGTAGCGAGTGAGGTTGACCTCGCGCAGGGGGATGCCGAGTTCCGTGGCGATATCGAGGATCGTCGAACGGGTGACGCCCTTGAGGGCGCCCTGAGAGGAGGCAGGCGTGAGAATCTCGCCCTTATGCACCAAGAAGATGTTATCCGCGGTGCATTCAGCGACGTAGCCCTGATCGTTGAGCATAATCGCCTCGAGGGCCCCGGCCTGCCGCGCCTCGATCTTGCCGAGGATGTTGTTCAGGTAATTGAGCGACTTGATCGTCGGGGGCAGCGCGGCGGGATTGATGCGTCGGGTCGGCACCGTGACGATGGACAGTCCGTGCTCGTAGTGCTCAGCGGGGTAGAGGGAAATCTTACCTGCGATGATGAAGACCGTGGGTTTGGCGCAGAGCCAAGGAGAGAGCCCGAGGTCGCCGACGCCGCGGGTGACCACGAGGCGGATGTAGCCGTCGGTGAGGTTGTTCTGGCGGCAGCACTCGCAGGTCGCGGCGCTGAGTTCCGCGCGGGTCATCGGCAACTGGAGCAAGATCGCCTTGGCGGAGTATTCGAGGCGTTCCAGGTGCTCCTCGAGCCGGAAGATGTTGCCCCCGTAGATCCGGATGCCCTCGAAGACCCCGTCGCCATAGAGCAGGCCGTGATCGAACACGGAGACCTTGGCGTCGTTGGCATCGACGAACTTGCCATCCAGATAAATCTTCATCGGAGCGAGCGTAGGGGCCGCGGAAAAGCTTTGTCCAGCTTACGGGGCGGCGCGGGCCTCAGGGGAGCCGGGACTGGAGCTGGCGGCTGATGGCGCCGAAATCGAGCTGGGCGGCCTCGGGGCGCTGCTTGAGGGCGGCGATGACCTTGCCCAGTTCCTTACGGCTGGTGGCGCCGGAGGAGCGGATGGCCTCGGTGAGGAGGGCCTCGACCTGTTCCGGGGGGAGGGCGCGGGGCAGGTAACGTTCGAGGATCCGGATCTCGGCGTCGTTGGCAGCGACCAGATCGGCCCGGCCGCCGGCGGCGAACTCGGCCTTGGCGTCGGTGAGGTTCTTCACCGCCTTGCGCAGGGTCGTGAGGACGAGCGCGTCATCGATCTCGACGTTCGCGTCCATCGCGGCTCGCTTGATGGCGGCGTCGGCGGTGCGGAGCGCGGTGGTGGTGGCGGCGTCGCGGGCCTTCATTGCGACAATAA
>JBILWD010000098.1:0-11235 GCA_044370095.1 Opitutaceae bacterium
CATTCGCCCGAGGCCGTCTTCGTGGCCGATCCCACCCTGCGCACCAGTGTAGCCTCCCTCACTGCCGCGGTGCTCGACTTAGCGCCGCGCCGCTGAACCTTCCCGCTTCCTTTCCCCATGCCCTCCGCTCCCCTCAGCCGCCGTCACTTCCTTCAGCGCGCCGCGCTCGCCAGCGCCCCGTTGCTCCTGCCCGCCCGGGTTTGGGCGCAGGCCACCGCCCCGAGCCGGCGTTACACGGTCGGTTGCATTGGGATGGGCAAGCAGATGGGCGGCCATCTCCGCAACCTGCTCCAGCGCGATGATATCCAGGTGCTGGCGGTGTGCGACGTCGACACCACCCGCCGGGAGGACGCCAAGCGCCGGGTCGAGGCCGCCTACGCCAAGAAGGCCGGCACCGGCACCGCGGCGACCTGCGCCGCCTACAATGATTTCCGGGAGGTGCTGGCGCGGAAGGACATCGATATCGTGGTGATCGCGACCCCCGACCACTGGCACGCCTATATTGCCATCGCCGCGGTCAAGGCGGGCAAGGACGTCTATTGCGAGAAGCCACTCACCCATAACGTGCGCGAGGCGGTCGAGCTGGTGAAGGCCGTGCGCGCCACCGGCCGCGTGTTCCAGGTGGGTTCCCAGCAGCGTTCGTCCAAGGAGTTCCGCGTCGCCGCGGAGTTGGTTCGCAATGGCGTCATTGGGCGCGTCCACGCGGTGGGCGTTTCCTTTGGCGATCCGGCCAAGCCCTACACGATGCCGGCGGAGACCCTGGAGCCCGGGCTCGACTGGAACCTGTGGTGCGGGCCGGGTCCGTTGGTGAACTATAACCCGATGCTGGCGCCGCGGGGCCTGCACAATCACTTCCCGGACTGGCGCAAGACGTGGGAGTTCGGCGGGGGGATGATCACCGATTGGGGCGCCCACCACATCGATATCGCCCATTGGGGCCTGGGCATGGACGAGAGCGGGCCCGTGGAGGTACGGGCGCCGCGCGACTGGCAGGACGCGAAGCGTGGGGCGCAGCTGGTCTACGCGGACGGCACGGTCCTGACGCACATCCGCGGTAAGGGCGTGTCCTTCTTCGGCACCGAGGGGGAGGTGCACGTGAACCGGGGCAAGTTCGAGTTCGTGCGCGACGGCAAGGTCCTCCGTAAGTTCTGGGACAAGGAGGTCGACAAGGGCACCTCGATGGAGCGCGAGGTTACCCTGACCGAGCGCGAGTATCTGGCCGATGCGAAGGTGCGGCTGTACAACAGCAAGAGCCACTTCGAGGACTTCATCGAGGCGGTGGGCAAGCGGAGCCGGCCGATCTGCGACGTCGCCGTGGGGGCGAGCACCGTCATTGCCTGCCACGTGATGAACTTCGCGTACCAGTACGGGGCGAACGCGCGCTGGGACCCGGCGCGCAGCCGGTTCGCGGGCTGGAACAGCGGCGGCGACTCCCGCTGGCTGACCCGGCGCTATCGCGACGGCTGGGCGGTCTGAGCCGGGCTCACCAAGCGTCCGGTCTGAGTTGCCCCGGCGCGGCTTCGCGCCTTACTCGCGCTTATGCTGATCCGTACCCCCCGCGATTGGGAACTGCCTGAGTCCGCCTGCACCCCGGAGCGCGCTTACCACCTGCGCCCCCGCCGCGACTTCCTCCGCACCCTCGGCGGCGCCGTCGCTGGGGGGCTGGCTGCGCCCTCGCTGCTGTCGGGCGCCACCGCGGGCTTCCCGTCACGCGTGAACCCGGACCACCGTGATCCCGCGCTGCAGCCGACGCCGTACGAGCTCATCACCAGCTACTGCAACTTCTACGAGTTCGGCACCGGCAAGGGGGATCCCAAGGTCAACGCCAACCGCGGGTGGAAGACCGAGCCGTGGACGGTCGAAATCAGCGGCCTGATCCGCAATCCCCTGAAGCTCGATGCGAACGATCTCGTGACGCGGATGGGTGGGGCCGAGCAGCGCGTGTACCGTTTCCGGTGCGTCGAGGCGTGGTCGATGGTCATCCCGTGGGATGGTTTCCCCTTGGCGAAGCTCATCGCCCTGGCCGATCCGCTGCCGGAGGCGAAGTTCGTCACCTTCACCACCTTCAACGACCCGAAGAGCGCGCCGGGCCAGCGCACCTCGGCGCTCGACTGGCCGTATTTCGAGGGGTTGCGGCTGGACGAGGCCAATCACCCGCTGGCGTTCATCGCGACGGGCATCTATGGGAAGGCGATCCCGAACCAGAACGGCGCGCCGCTGAGGCTGGTGGTGCCGTGGAAGTACGGGTTCAAGTACGGCAAATCGATCGTGAAGATCGATTTCGTGGCCAAGCAGCCCCGCAACACCTGGCAGGTGATGACGCCCCACGAGTACGGCTTCTATGCCAACGTGAACCCGAAGGTGGATCATCCCCGCTGGTCGCAGGCGAGCGAGCGGGTGATCGGCGCCGGCGGCGCGTTGGGCCAGCGGCAGCGGACCCTGATGTTCAACGGCTACGAAGCGCAGGTCGCGCCGCTGTACGCCGGGATGGACCTGCGCCGCAATTACTAGGCTCCGGGTGCAGATACTCGCCCGCTTCCTGCGGCATCCGGCGACGGCCTGGTCGCTGGTCCTTTTGCCGGGCCTTTGGCCGGTGTGGCCCCTCTTCGTGGTGCCGGACTTCACCGTCCTCACCGATCCGCTCAAGTACATCCTGCTCCACTGGGGCTTGGTGGCCTGTGTGCTGCTGGCGGTCGTGCTGACCTTTTCCCCGCTGCGGGTGCTCTGGCCCGGCGCCGCGGTGCCCCTGGCCCTCAACCGGCACCGGCGCCTGGTCGGCGTCGCCGCCTGCGCCTATGCGCTGCTGCATCTGGCCGCGCACACCCGCCACGTGTACGATGGGTCTTTCGACACGTTCCTCAGCGAACTCGGGAAACCCTTTCAACTGAAGGGCCTCGCCGCGCTGGTCCTGCTGCTGGTGCTGAGCGTGACCAGCCTGCACGCCGTGGTCCGGCGCATGGGCGCCCGGCGCTGGAAGGCGCTGCACCGCCTGACCTACGTCGCGGCCGCCCTCGCCGCGTGGCACCAGATCGAGGCGCGGAAGGTGTTTCCGCCCCAAGTGCTCCTGATCTTCGGCCCGGTGGTGGTTTTGCAGGCCGCGCGCTGGTGGCGCGAGCGTCGACCGCGGTCGCCGGCGGTCTGAAGCCCGGGCGCTGGCGGTGGGCCGCTCAGCGCGGCAGGAACAGCGGCGCGCCCGGGCCCATTGGGATGCCCGCCCAGATCCAGACCGCCAGCAGCACCATCCAGATGGTCAGGAAGACCACCGAATAGGGTAGCATCGTCGCGATGAGCGTGCCGATGCCGGCGTCCGGCTCGTACTTATGGGCGAAGGTCAGGATGAGCGGGAAATAGCTCATCAGGGGCGTGATGATGTTGGTGACGCTGTCGCCCACCCGGAACGCGCCTTGCACCAGTTCCGGCGAATAGCCTAGCAGCATAAACATCGGGACAAACACCGGGGCCAGGAGCGCCCATTTCGCGGAGGCGCTGGAAATCAGCAGATTCACGAGGGCGGCGAACAGCACCAGGGCGACCATTAGCAGAATCGGCATCTGCTGCAGGCCGAGGGCGGAGACCAGCCCGGCGCCCTTCACGGCCAAGATTACCCCGAGGTTGGTCCAGGTGAAGTAGGCGATGAACTGGGCGGCGAAGAACGCTAGGACGATGAACGAGGCCATCGACTTCATCGTGCCGGTCATACCGGACATAATGTCGTGGTCGTTGCGGAGGGTGCCCGCCGCGAGCCCATAGGCGACGCCCGGCAGGAGTCCGAAGAGGAAGATCACCGCGCCCAAGCCGCGCATGAACACCGACTGTTCGAAGCCGGGCTTGCCCGGCGTCTGCAGGAAGCCATCCGCGGGCAACAGGCCCCAGAGCGCGAGCCCGGTGAGGGCGGTAGCGGTGGCGGCGGCCGCGAGGAGCCCGCGGCGTTCGGCGGCGGAGAGCGGGTTCAGTTCATCGCGGGTGGCCTTGCCCCGGTATTCGCCCAAGCGGGGTGCGACCACCCGGTCGGTGACCCAAGTGCCCGCGGCGGTGAGCACGAAGGTGGAGACACCCATAAAGTACCAATTGGCGGTGCCGGCGACGGAGTACCCGGGGTTGACCACGTGGGCCGCGGCTTCGGATAGGCCGGCGAGAAGGACGTCCACCGAGCTGACCAGCAGGTTGGCGCTGTAGCCGCCGGAGACCCCGGCGAAGGCGGCGGCGAGGCCGGCGAGGGGGTGGCGGCCGACCGCGTGGAAGGTGGCCGCGGCGAGGGGAATGAGCAGCACGTAGCCGACCTCGCTGCCGGCGTTGGACATAATCCCGGCAAAGACGATCATCGGGGTAACCAGTCGCCGTGGCGTGGCGAGGACGGCGAGGCGCAGGGCGGCACCCATCAGGCCCGAGTGTTCGGCGATGCCGATGCCGAGGAGGCACACCAGCGAGATGCCGAGGGGCGGGTAAGCGAGGAAGTTGCGGATCGGTTCCAGCAGCATCCGGTGCATTCCCTCCAAGGAGAGCAGGTTCACCACGGCCACCGTTTTGCCGTTGCCGGGGTGGACCGCGGAGACGCCGGCGGTATGGAGGATCCAGGACAGCACCACCACTGCCGCGGCGAGCGCGAGGAACAGGGTGGCCGGGTGGGGGAGGGCGTTGCCGGCGCGTTCGACGGCATTCAGCAGTCGGGGCAGAAGGGCGGGGCGGGATGGGGCGGATTCCGGCGGGGGCATCCCGACGACGAAGCGGAGGCCGGGGCGCGGGGCAAGCCCACGGCGCACTTCCCGCGTAATGCCGGATAGCAATCACGGGCGCCTTTCGACAGGCTCAGGGCCGTGGCCCACGGCGCACTTCCCGCGTAATGCCGGGTAGCAATCACTTGCGCCTTTCGACGGGGCTCAGGGCAGGCCCGCGGTGCAATTTGGTTGGCCGTTCGGGCATTATGCACGGGCGCCGTTCGACGGGGCGCAGGGCGGGCCGGCGGCGGAATTCGGTGTGTTTGCGGACGGCGGACGCTGGATCCGCGAGTTACACGAGTTTACCCGGCCCACCGCAGGGAACCCGGCGGGCGGGTGGGCGTCTCAATAGGTGTCGGGGTGAGGTGAAGCAGGAACACCAGAGAGTCCGAGAGAGAGTCGGTCCGGGTTCCTTGAGAGCGCAGCGGACAGGATGCCGCGGGGCTTGGCTCCCGCCGGGAAGGTTCCGGTGAGGCAGCGAGAGCGTCCGGTGGGACGAGGCAGAGATCAGGGTCCCGCGGCCAGCCCTTGGTTCGGCCGCTGGGTCGGTGGTTTGGGGTGCGGCGGTCGATCCGGTCAGGAACGGGCCCCCGCGCGTGGGCGCGGGGGCCTTTCGGTAGGCGGCGCCTAGAAGATCGAGATGGCGCGGGCGCTCTCGAAGACGACCCAGAAGATGCCGCCGAGGAGGGTGAAGCGGAGGGCCCGCTTCACCAGGGCGCGGCTGCGCAGCACGGCGGAGAGGAGGTCCGCGCGCATCCGGGAGCGGTTGGTCCCGGCCATAAAGCTCACGAAGTGCGGGTTGCGGAAGCGGGCCGCGGAGCGAGCGCGCGCCGCGGCGGACGGGCCCGGGCGCAGGAGAGAATTGAAGCGAGCTCTCAGCACGCGGCGACTGACGAAGTTTGGGGTGGTGATTTCAAGCGGAAAGCCCCTACGGTCCGGGTTTTTAGCGAGTTTTTCCCGCCGATGCATCACTTCCGTTATTCCGGTCCCGATCTCCAGTGCGAATCCGTTGACCTGGCTGCCGTCGCGCGCCTCTACGGCACGCCGACCTACGTCTACAGTGCGACCACGATGGAGGATAACTACCGTCGCCTGCAGCGCGGTCTGGAGGGGCTCGACGCCCACCTCTGTTACGCGATGAAGGCCAACTCGAACTTGGCCGTGCTGCGGCACTTTGCGAACCTGGGGGCGGGCTTCGACCTCGTCTCGGGCGGCGAGATCCGCCGGGTGCTGGCCGCGGGTGGGAATGTTCGCGGAAGCGTATTCGCCGGGGTGGGCAAGACCGAGGCCGAGATCGCCCTCGCCTTGGAGCACGGGATCTTCTCGTTCCACGTCGAGAGCGAGCCGGAGTTGGCGCGCATCAACCACGTGGCGGGGCGGCTCGGCGTGAAGGCGCCAGTCGCGATCCGGGTGAACCCGGACGTTGACGCCCACACGCACGCCAAGATCACGACGGGGAAGAGCGACAATAAGTTCGGCATTCCCTTGGCGCACGCGGCGGCGGCCTATGAGGCGGCGGCCCAGTATCCGCACCTGGAGATCCGGGGCGTGCAGATGCATATTGGTTCGCAGCTGACCTCCGTCGCGCCGTTCGTCGAGGCAGTGAAGAAGGTGGCTCCTTTCGCGGCCGAGCTGAAGCAGCGGTACGGCATCAAGTACTTCTCGATCGGCGGCGGGATGGGCATCATCTACCGGGATGCTTTGGCCAGCGGCGCTGCCGCTTGGTGGGAGGCGCAGCCTGCGGACCAGCGGCCCCTGACGCCCGAGAGCTACGGGGCGGCGCTGGTGCCGCTGCTGCAGCCGCTCGGCCTGAAGATCTTGCTCGAGCACGGCCGCTTTATGGTCGGCAACGCCGGGGCCCTCATCGCGCGGGTCGAGCACCTCAAGCGCGGGGCGAACCGGAACTTCCTCGTGGTCGATGCCGCGATGAACGACCTTGTCCGGCCCGCAATGTACGACAGTTACCACGAGATTGTGCCGCTGCACCGGGATTCATCCCGCCGCGCGCTGGTGGCGGACATTGTCGGCCCGATCTGCGAGAGCGGGGACTGTTTCGCCAAGGAGCGGCAGCTGCAGGAGTTGGGTGAGGGGGAGCTGCTGGCCTTCCTCAGTGCGGGCGCTTACGGCTACACGATGGCCAGCCGTTACAACACGCGCGGGATGGCCGCGGAGGTGATGGTCCGGGGCAGCTCCTTCGAACTGGTGAATGCCCGCGAGACCTTCGAGCAGATCATCGCCGGGGAGAAGGTGCCCGCCTTCCTCAAGTAGGCCTCCGATGCGCTTCGTCGTGGCCGGTGCCGGCGCTTGGGGAACCGCCTTCGCGGTCCATCTGGCGCGCCTCGGCCACGCGGTGGCGCTCGTACCGCGCCGGCCGGAGCAGGCCCGGGCGCTGGCGGCGGCGCGGGAGAATGCCGAATACCTGCCGGGGGTGCCCCTGCCCGCCGGCCTAGAACTAGCCGGGGATTTGACCGCGGCTGCCGCCGGCGCTACGGCCGTGTTGCTGGCCTGCCCCGCGCAGGCCCTGCGGGAGACGGCTGCGTTGGCCGGTTCTGCCCCTTGGATCATCAGCCTCGCCAAAGGCCTTGAGGCCGGCACCCACGCCCGGCCGTCGGAGGTAATGGCCGCCGCCCGCCCCGGCGCCCGGGTCGCGGCCCTGAGCGGCCCGACCAACGCCCTAGGGGTGGCCCGGGCGGATCCCTCGGCGATGGTCCTCGCGGCCGATCGGTGCGACGCGGACCTCACCGCCCTGCAGACGTCCCTCAGCGGCCCGGCCCTGCGCGTCTACGCCTCCGATGACCTTCCCGGCGTGGAGTACGGGGGTTGCCTGAAGAACATCTATGCCATTGCGGCCGGTTGCTGCGATGGGCTGCGCTTGGGCGACAACACCAAGGCCGCCCTGCTGACGCGGGCGCTGGCCGAGATGGTTCGGGTGGGCGGGGCATTGGGGGCGCGGCCGGAGACCTTCTATGGCCTGAGCGGCTTCGGGGATCTGGTTGCCACCTGCTATGGCGGTTGGAGCCGCAACCGGGAGTTCGGGCAACGGATCGGCGAGGGCCGGCCGGTGGCCGAGTTGCTGGCTGGGCGCCGCACCGTGGTCGAGGGCTACCGGACGACCGAGGCGTTCGCCGCCCTGGTGCGGGAACGCGGGATCGAGGCGCCGATTTTGACGGAAACGCACGCCCTGCTCTTTACCGGCAAGCCGCCCGCCGCCGCCCTCGATTCGCTGATGCGCCGCGGCCTGCGGCGGGAATAGGGGCCCGGGGCGGACTGGCTTTAGCTCAGTTCCCGGACCGCGGCGGTGAGGCGTTGCGGGGCTTCGCGCAGCGCTTCGGCCAAGGGCAGCCCGGGCGGCGAGATCGAACGCGCCACGAGGCCCGGGGGCGGTTCCGGCAACGTGGCCTGGCCGGCCAACACCACGACCCGCTTGCCCCGGGCGAGGGCCCGCGCCGCCACCGCGCCCGGGCCCTTCCCCTGCAGCGAACTCGCATCGAACCGGCCCTCCCCGGTAATGACCAGATCCGCCGCCGCCAGCCGGGCCTCGAGGTCGAGCCACGCCGAGACCAGGTCGAAGCCAGGCAACAGCCGCGCCCCCGCCCCCGCCATCAGGCCGAAGGCGATCCCCCCCGCCGCCCCCGCCCCCGGGACCTCCGCGAGGCTCTCCGGCTGCCCGCAGTGGGCGCACAGGGCCCGGGCGAGCCGGGTGCTGGCCGCATCCAGCCGCGCCAGATCCTGCGCCTGCAGGCCCTTCTGGGGCCCGTAGGTCGCGGCGGCCCCACGGGGGCCGGCCAAGGGGTTGGTGACGTCGCAGCCGATCCGCAGCGGCGGCAGCGCGGGGTCCACGGCGCCCGCGAAGCCGGTGGCTTCCGCCCAATGCCGCGGGATCGGGTCGGCCAAGGCGGCTCCGTTGGCGCCCACCGTCTGCAGGCCGAGGGCGGTGAGGGCGCCGAGGCCTAGATCGTGCGTCGCGCTGCCGCCCACCCCGAGCAGCACGGCGCCGGCCCCGGCCGCGGCGGCCGCGCGAATCAGTTCCCCGGTGCCCGTGGTGGTGGTTTCCCAGGGGTCCCGGGCGGCGGGCGCTAGGAGGGCGAGGCCCGAGGCGGAGGCCATTTCGAGGACGGCAACCGGCCGGCCGGCCGCGCCGGCGGGCAAATCGAGCAGCGCGCGGGCGCCGGCGGGGATCTGCGCCCACGGCACCAGCCCGAAGGTGGCCGTCACCGCTTGGCCCCGGGGACCGGTGACCGGGGTCGCGTGGAGCGTACCGCCGGCGGCGCGGGTCAGGATGTCGGCGAAGCCCTCGCCGCCGTCCGCCAGGGGGCAGGAATCGATGCTCCAGTCGGGATGCCGTTCCTGGATCGCCGCGGCCGCCACGGCACAGGCCGCGGGGGCGGTCAGGCTGTCCTTGAACTTGTCGAAGGCGAGGAGGACGCGCATCGCTCAGGCGTCCGGCAGGCGGCGGAAGCGGGGTTGGCGGACGCCGGCGATGGTCACCTCCTCGGTGAACATCGCGGCGGGGCGGACCCAGAGGCCGCCGGCCCCGTACAGGGCCTCGTACACCACGAGGGGCTCGAGGGTCTCGGAATGGCGGGCGAGGCCGACCACGCGGTACTGGCCGCCCTTATAGTGGGTATACCGGCCCGGGGTCGGTGCGGCCGGGAGCGGAGGCAACGGGTCGTTCATCGGCGGCCCGTACTTGGTCGGGCCGGGCGGGCGCGGCGATGCTTTTTTCGCCCGCGACGCCAATCGCCTGCCGGGAGCCGGGGGCGGGATTTTGCTTTCAGGCGGGGGCATGATGCTCGGACCGCGCTGACGCCTACGGCGCAGGGGGTCACCGAGTTCGCGAACGTGAACGTTAAGGATTTCGACGGACTGGGCTTCCGATGCGTCTGGAATCCGCTGGCGGCCTGAATTCCCGGTCACGCCACGGCTTCCGCGGGCGGCCACGCGGGGCTTGTCGCGGAGGCGGGCCTCGGGAAGGCTGCGGGGCAATGACCCCGCCTCGGGTTTCCCCGACCCCCTGGGCCCGCCTCGCCCGCCTTTCCCTGGCCCAATGGATGCTGCTCGCGGCTGCCGGCGGCGTCGCCTGCGGGCTCCTCGCCCCCGGGGTGGCCTCCTCGCTGGGGATCGTGACCGACATCTTTCTCCGCCTGATCCGGGCCATTGTGGCGCCGGTGTTGGTCGGGGTGCTCATCCGGGCGGTCGGCAGCGCGGGCAGTCTGGGGGATTTGGGGCGGCTTGGCTGGAAGTCGCTGTTGCTCTTCGAACTCTTCACCACGGTAGCGCTACTGCTGGGGTGGGGGGCGGCGCTGCTGTTTGAACCTGGGCGGGGCGTGGCCTTGGCCTCTGCGGCGGCGCCCACGGTGAACGCGTGGTCGTTGCGGGATCTCGTGGTGAACGCCTTCCCGACCAGCATCTTTGATGCGATGGCGCGGGGGGATGTGCTGCAGATCCTCGTCTTCTGCCTGCTCTTCGGCCTCGCGTGCCTGTCCGCGGGCGAGAAGGCGCGGCCGGTGCTGGATCTGGCGGAGGCGGTCGTGGCGGTGGCGTTTCGCTTCACGCACCTCGTGATGTTCCTCGCGCCGCTGGCCGTCTTTGCGGCCTTGGCGGGTACGGTGGCTTCGAGTGGGGCAGGGGTGTTGGCCGGCCTGGCACGGTTCGTCCTCGTCTCCTGGGGCGCGGAAGTCCTGTTCCTGCTCGCGGGCTTCGGCCTGGCGTTGGGGGTGGCCGGGGTGCCGCTGCGACGCTTTCTGCGGGCGGTGCGGGAGCCGTTTCTGATCGCCTTTGCCACCACCTCGAGTGCGGCGGCCCTGCCCCAGACCTTGGAAAACCTAGAACGCTTCGGTGTGCCCCGGCGCATCCTCGGGGTCGTGGCGCCGCTCAGCGTCAGCCTGAATCTCTGCGGCAGTACCCTGTTCCTCGGCTTAGCCACGCTCTTCATTGCGCAGGCGGCCGGCATTGCCCTGTCGGTGGAGCAGCAGTTGCTGATCCTGGTGACCCTGAAGCTGACCAGCAAGGGGGTGGCGGGGATCCCGCGGGCCAATCTCGTGGTGCTGGCGGCCCTCTTCCAGAGCTTTGGGTTGCCGCCGGAGGGGCTCGGGCTGCTGCTTGCGATCGATGCCTTCATCGATCCCATCCGCACTAGCGTGAACGTGGTCGGCCACTGTACCGCCCCGGTGGTGGTCGCCCGCTGGGAAGGCACCCGTTTCCCGGCACAACCGACGGGTCAGGCCGTTAATCGCTAGAACGGCTTGGACGCCCGGACCGGATGCTGGCCGAAAACTAGCGATTCACGGCCTGACCCCGTTCCGGGGAAGCCGCGCCTGAACCGCGGGCGGTGGCTGGAAGAGGCGCGGGCCTTACTTCTGATTATTGGCTTACTTTCGGCAGTTGACGCACCTTTTTGACGTACGCTTACTGTACCCGTGAAAGCCTCGACCTTGCCCGACACCGTCCAGTTCACCACCAAGGGCCAGATCGTGATCCCGGCCCGTTTCCGCCGCGAATTCCAGATCGAGGAGGGAAC
>JBILWD010000099.1:0-11157 GCA_044370095.1 Opitutaceae bacterium
AGTCGTACGGGGCCCGCAGCTCGCGGGCGACCAGCGCGTTGCCGGCCGCGGCGTCGGGACCGGTGAACTCCTCGCGGGTCGCATCCCAAGTGAGCCGGCGGCCGGTGCGCAGGGCAATGGCGCCGAGGTGGCACATCGTGGCCGAACGGTGCCCGACCTCCACGTCGCAGATCGGGTCGCGGCGGCTGCGGACGCAGTCGAGGAAGTTCTCCATGTGGTTCTTGCTCTCGTACAGCCGGACCGCCCCGGCCGGCAGGGGCATCTTGATCAGCTCTGGATCGCTGGCGGTCAGTTGGTCGCGGTTCACCCAGATCCAGCCGTTGGTGCCCTCGAACCGGATGCCGTTGCGCTGGCCGGTCGGGTTGAGCTTCGCCCCGTAGATGCTGTCGTCCTTCGTGGTGTGGATGACGAGGCGGACCCCGTTCTGGTAGACGTAACGGATCTCGTACTCGCTGAACGTGTCGTAGCCGCCGGGGATCGGCTGGACGAAGGGCGTCGCCTCGACGGTGCGGGGCGCGAGCAACCCGATGGCCCAGTAGGCGATGTCGTTGTGGTGGGCACCCCAGTCGGTCATCGTACCCCCGGAATAGTCGTACCAGAAGCGGAAGGTGCGGTGGCAGCGCTCCTTCACGTACTCCACCCGCTGCGCCGGACCCTGCCAGTAATCCCAGTCGAGGCCCTCCGGGACGGGGCCGGGGGCGAAGGGCCCTTCGCGGAGGCCGGCCGGCAACCAGACGTGCGCCTCGCGCAGGCGGCCGATCCGCTCGTTGCGCACCAGTTCGCAGGCCAGGCGGAAGCGCTGGGAGCTGCGCTGCTGGGTGCCCGTCTGCAGGATGATCCGGCGCTCGCGCACCGCCCGCACCAACCGGCGGCCCTCGTCGATCGTGAGGGTGAGCGGCTTTTCGGAATAGACGTCCTTGCCCGCCCGCGCGGCGCCGAGGTTGATCAGCGTGTGCCAGTGGTCGGGCGTGCCGTTGACCAGCGCGTGGATATCGTCCCGCTCGAGCAGGCGGCGGAAATCGGTCACCACGGCCGGGCGGCGGCCGTCGACCGTGAGCTTGGCGGCGGCGGCCTCGGCGTGGGTGCGGTCCACATCGCAGACTGCCAGCACATCGCCCCAATTGGCTGCATTCTGGGCATCACGGGTGCCCTGCCCGCCGGCCCCGATCAAGGCGATCCCGGGGCGGTCATTCGGGCCGGGCCGCCGGGCGGGAGTGGTCTCGGCGGCGGCGAGGCGTTCCTCGACAAACCAGGCGGGTAGCCCGGTAAGGGCGGCGGCCTGGGCGCAACGTTGGACGAAGCGGCGGCGGGAGATCTGGAAGGGGGGCATCGGGGGGCGGGAACCCAGCGAGGCTCGGCAGGGCCCTTCCGCGGCGCAAGCCCGGGAAATGCAGCGGCCCCCGGTCCGATCGTAGGATCGGCCGGGGGCGGCGAAGGGAAGCGAACGCCGGGCTGCCCAAAGCCCCGGCGCGTCAGTCAGACCGGCGGCTCAGGCCGTCGCGGCCGCAGTGGCCTGGCGGCGGCGGCGGTAGACGGCGTAGCCGAGGCCCAGCGCGCCAGCGATGGCGGCGTAGGTGGAGGGCTCGGGGACGACGGAGTACGAGTAGGTGCCAATGACCACCTCCGACAGTGACTCACTGATCGCGTACACCGTTCCACCCGTAAGGCTGGCGGAAGGCAGCTTGCTGGAAAAACTGGATTCAAAAGTGATAACCATCGGCTGCGTACCAGGCGTGCTGACAGGGTTGACGAACGCCGGACCGGTCGAGGCAAACGTCATGGTTCCCGATGAAAGCGTTGCGAGATTGAGATCGCGCGGGTCCGCCGAATCCACGTAGACGGCATTCAAAGAGGAACCCGTGTGAGAGGTCGCCCGAATACTTCCGGTGATTGTCCCCGGCACCGCAATGTTCGGGGTCAGGTTGGAGCCACTTGGGAAAAACGAGTCCAAATTCACGCCGTACTCCGGGAGGAATGTTATCTCGGAAAAAGCCCCAGTTGCAGAGGCGTTCGTCGGCGTGATGGTCAACTTCAGATTCGTGGGATTGTAGCTGACGTTGAACAGCACGTTCTGCGCGCCAGCGGAGCTGGCGCCGAGGGCGAAAAGGCCGAGGAGGGCCAGGGTACGGAGGGAACGATTCATGGCAGGTATGGGCAGTGAGGTTGAACTGAGGTGACGGAACTAAAGGGGGAGGCGCGGGGCTCAGCCCAACGCGTAGCTGAACGGGGGCAGGGAATCGGAGGCCCGAGGACGTACGGCGCTCGCCGGGGCCGGAGACGCCTCGGTGCGCGTCACCTTCGCGGCCTTGGCCTTGACCAACCGGTCGACGATCGCCGACGCCTCGGGTCCGAAATACGCGCCGCCGGACGCCACGGTCCGGACAGCCTGAATGAAGTCCTGCAGGCCCCCCACCTTCTCGAAGAAGCCCCGCGCCCCGAAGGCCAGGGCGTCGCCGACGGACTCATCATTGGTGTTGCCGGTCAGGACCAGCACCCGGCACTGGAGCCGGCTGGGACGGAGCTCGCGGAGGAAGTCGAGGCCGGTGCCGTTGGGGAAGAGCCAGTCGAGCACCACCACGTCGGGCTGGGTCTCGCGGGCCAAGCGCAGCGCCTCGGGCACATCGGCCGCCTGACCGACCACCTCGAACTCGTCCATCCGGGCCAGCACGTCACTGAGCATCTCGCGAATCGAAGTCTGATCCTCGACGAGCAAAATCCGGGAGCGGGCCGGGGCGGCAGCAGGGACGGAGGGCGTTTCCATGGCCACCAGCTTAGTCGACGTGAGCGGGACTGTTAATGGGTAGTAGCTGACGTGGCCGGGCCCGAGAGCTACGTAACCGCCGGCCGGAACCGCTACGCAGTCCGTGCCGCAGCGGCGGGGCTCCAGCGTTGCGCGGCGACGCCACCCCGGGCAGATTTCCCTCGTGACCTCTCCCCTTTCCCCCGGGCCGTGCGCCCTCGCTCCCGCTCTGGCCCTGCTGCTCACCCTCGCCATCGCGCTGCCGTCCCCGGCGCGCGCGGGCGAGACGCCGCCGCCCGCCGCCCCGGAGGTCCGCTCACTCTTCGACGGCCGCAGCCTCGGGCCTTGGCGCGCCTCCGCGTTCGATTCGCAGACGGAGGTGCGCGTGGAGCCCGCCTTCCGCGGCGAGGGCCCCGCCATCGTGGTGCCGCGCAGCTCGTATATGGCCGGGATTAACCTCGATCCCGCCACCCCGCTGCCGCGGATGAACTACGAGGTGACGCTGGAGGCGATGAAGCTCGAGGGCGGGGACTTCTTCTGCGGCCTGACCTTCCCCGTGGCCGCCTCCGCCTGCACCCTCATCGTCGGCGGCTGGGGCGGCGGGGTCACCGGGATCTCCTGCATCGACAACTCCGATGCCTCGGACAACGAGACCACCACTGGGCGCACCTATGAGACCGGCCGCTGGTACCGCATCCGCGTCCGCGTGACGCCGGCCAAGCTCGAGGCGTGGATCGACGACGAGCAGGTGGTGGATTTCGAGACCGCGGGACGGAAGCTCGACCTCCGCTTCGGCGACATCAAACACTCTCTCCCGCTCGGGCTCGCGGCCTACGAGACGGGGGCCGCCTACCGGAACCTCCGGCTGCGTCCCCTCCCCGCGGGCACCGCGGATTGACAGCCCGGCCCGGGACTGCGGCAGTGCGCGGATGAACGCCCCGCCGCTCGCCCCGCTCCGCCCCACCGGCGGCGGCCTCCCGGAGGCGGGCGCCGTGCTGGAGGCGTTCCTGGCCGCCTGCGCTGGCCGCGGGCTGGAGCTGTACCCGGAGCAGGAGGAGGCCGTCCTCGAGCTCTACGAGGGCGCCAACGTCATCCTCAACACCCCCACCGGCTCCGGTAAATCACTGGTGGCCGCCGCGTTCCATTACCGGGCCCTCTGCCGCGGCGAACGCACCGTGTACACCTGCCCGATCAAGGCGCTGGTGAACGAGAAGTTCCTGTCCCTCTGCCGCGAGTTCGGCCCCGCGCAGGTCGGGATGATGACCGGGGACGCCAGCGTGAACCCGGGCGCTCCCCTCCTCTGCTGCACCGCGGAGATCCTGGCCAACATCGCCCTCCACCGCGGCGAGACCAGCGACCTCCGCGCGGTGGTGATGGACGAGTTTCATTATTACTCGGATCCGGCCCGGGGCGGCGCCTGGCAGATCCCGCTGCTGACGATGCCGCACGCCCGCTTCCTGCTGATGTCGGCGACCCTCGGCGAGACCGCCTTCTTTGAGCGGGAGATGACGCGCGTGACCGGGGCGCCGAGCCGCACCGTGCGCAGCGACCGTCGGCCGGTGCCGCTGGAGTTCGAATACTCCGAGACGCCCTTGGCCGAACGCGTGGCCGAGCTGCTCGCGACCAAGCGGGCCCCGATCTACCTCGTGCATTTCACGCAGCGGTCGGCCGCCGAGGCGGCGCAGGCCCTGATGAGCCTGAACGTCTGCTCGCGGGAGGAAAAGGCCGCCCTGCAGGGGGCCCTGGAGTCCGCCCGCTTCAACAGCCCGCACGGCCGCGAGGTGCAGCGCTGGCTGCGCCACGGGATCGGGGTGCACCACGCCGGGCTGCTCCCAAAGTATCGCCTCTTGGTCGAGAAACTGGCCCAGCAGGGCCTGCTCAAGGTCATCTGCGGCACCGACACCCTCGGCGTGGGGATCAACGTTCCCATCCGCACCGTGCTCTTCACCCAGCTGTGGAAGTACGACGGCAAGAAGGCGGCGGTGCTCACCGTGCGCGACTTCCGCCAGATTTCCGGGCGGGCCGGGCGCAAGGGCTACGACGACCGGGGCTTCGTGGTCGTGCAGGCCCCGCCCCACGTGATCGAGAACCGCCGGGCCGAGGAGAAGGCCGCCGCCAGCCCCGGCCGCCGGGCGCCCCCCAAACAGCGCGCCCCGGAGGGCACGATCGCCTGGGACGAACGCACCCTCGAACGGCTGCGCACCGCCCCGCCCGAGGCGCTCACCTCCCGCTTCGAGGTCTCGCACGGGATGCTCCTCCTGATGCTCTCGCGGCCCGGCGACGGCTGCCGCGATCTCCAGCGCCTCCTGCGCGAGTGCCACGAGACGCCCCACCGCCAGCGCCTCCTGCGCCAACGGGCTTGGCAGCTCTTCCGCGCCCTGGTGGAACGCGGTATCGTCGCCCCTCGCCCCCGCGGCGGCTCCGGCCCCAAACTCCAAGTCAACGTCGAGCTGCAGGACGATTTCTCCCTCCATCAGGCCCTCTCCCTCTACCTGATCGACACCCTGCCGCGCCTCGATCCGGAGGACCCTGACCACGCCCTCAACCTCCTCACGCTGTGCGAGGCGATCGTCGAGGATCCGGACGCGATCCTCCGGCGCCAGGTGGACCGGCAGAAGTCGGCCAAGCTCGAGGAACTCCGCGCCGCCGGTGTGCCCTACGAGGAACGAATGGAGCGGCTGGAGGAGATCGAACACCCGAAGCCCCTGCGCGAGTTCCTCTACGAGACTTTCAACGCCTTCGCCGCCCAGCACCCCTGGGTCGAGCAGGAGAATGTCCGGCCCAAGTCGATCGCCCGGGAGATGTACGAGCGCTACCTCTCGTTCGCCGCCTACGTGCGCGAGTACGAACTGCATCGGGTCGAGGGCGTGCTGCTCCGCCACCTCGCGCAGGTCTGGAAGGTTCTCGCCCAGACGGTGCCCGACACCGCCAAGACCGAGGCGGTGCGGGAAGTGGAGGACTATCTGGGCGAACTGATCCGGGGCGTGGACTCCAGCCTGCTGGAGGAGTGGGAACTCCTGGTGAACCCCGCCGCCGCCACGCCGCGGGACGACCGTGAACCGGCGGCGCCCGCGCGTTCCGGCCGACCAGACGTCACCCGGGACCAGCCCAGCTTCCGTCGACTGGTTCGCGCGGCGCTCCTTGGGGTGCTCCAGGATGTGGCGCTGCGGGACTGGGAGGGAGCCGCGCAACGCTTGGGCGCGGATGCTGCCGCGGGGTCAGCGGGCGACGCTCCGGGGCCCTCACCGGCCCGCCGGGTCGAACAGGCCTTCCTCCCCTACTTGGAGGCGCGCGGCCGTTTGCGGCTGGATCCCGAGGGGCGCTCCGCCCAGCACACCCACTGGACCGAGGGTGGCCAGCCCGGCAGCGATGAACCATGGACGGTCGCGCAAACCCTCGTCGACTCCGAGGGGCTCAACGACTGGGAAGCGGTGTTCACGGTCGCGATCCCCGCCTCGCGGGCCGCCGGCCGCGTGGTGCTTGAACTGGCGCACGTCGGCCCCATCGGCGGGCCCGCCCCGGGCTGAACCGGCGTTGCCCCGGCCGCGGCCGAGCCAGCGCCACCGAGACGATCACGGATCGACAGGCACCCCTTCGGCGCGCAACCGCTGGAGTTTGTACGTCAGCGCCCGGCGGCTGATCGCCAGCTCGCGGGCCGTCTCGGTGCGGTTGAAACGGTTTTTCCGGAGCGTCCGCAAAATCGCCTCCCGCTCGATCTCTTCCAGCCGCTGCAGGTCGCGCGGAGCCTCCCCGGCGGGCGCAGCCGCCGCCAGGATCCGGGCCGGCAGGTGCTCGGGCAGGACGATCTCCCCGCGCGAAAGCAGGGCGGCGCGCTCCATCGCGTTGCGCAGTTCCCGAACGTTGCCCGGCCAGGGATAGGCTTGGAGGGCCGCCGCCACCGAGGAGGAGAACCGGGGCTGCTGGCGCGAGAACAGGGCACTGAAGTGGCTCGCCAGCGGGAGGATGTCCTCCGGGCGCTCCCGCAGCGGAGGCACGTGGATTTCCATCCCGCTGAGCCGGTAGTAAAGGTCCTCCCGGAAGCGGCCCGCCGCGAGCTCAGCCGCCAAATCCCGGCTAGTCGCCACGAGCAATCTTGCGCGGGACCGAACGTCCCGCGTCCCGCCCACCCGGCGGAAGACCCCTTCGTTCAACAGACGCAGGAGTCGGCTCTGGAGGGCCGCCGGCAACTCCGCGATCTCGTCTAAGAACAGACTGCCGGCCTCGGCCTGCTCCAGCCGGCCCGTGCGCACCAAGCCCCCGGGCAGCTCCTGCCCGAACAACTCGGCCTCCAACTGGGCCTCCGGCACCGCGACGCAGCCCACCTTGACCAGCGGGCCACCTGCCCGGGTGCTCCAGCGGTGAATCAACGCGGCCACCACCTCCTTACCCACCCCGCTTTCCCCCGACAACAAAGCGCGGGAATCGGACCCGGCGATCGCCGCGGCATCCCGGCACACCGCGCGCAGCAACGGGCTCACCACCACGACATCCGCCGGCAAGGGCGGCACGGCCACGTCCGCGGGGACCGGCGCGCCCCCCTGTACCGCCAACCGCACCGAAGCCATCAACTCATCGAGGTCGATCGGCTTGGCCAGATAGTTGAGGGCCCCGTCCCGCATCGCCGCCACCGCGCTCCGCACGTCCGCGAAGGCCGTGACCAGCAGCACCGGGAGCCGGGGGTGCTGCTCCCGCACCCGCCGGAGCGCCTCCAAACCCGACATCCCGGGCATCCGGACGTCCGTGATCATCAGGGCGTACGGTTCGCGCCCCAGCAGGTCCAAGGCCGCCGCGCCGGACTCCGCACCCCGCGTGCGAAAGCCCTGCCGGCGCAGGAACGTCTCCAGCAGATCCCGCTGGTCGGGGTCATCGTCAACGATCAGGATGCGCGGGGACTCCGGCTCGGTTCTCATACGGCGGACGAGGGCCTCAGCGGCGCCATCCGGAACACGGCACCCCGCGGTTGATGGGCCCCGCAAGTGATTTCCCAACCGTGCGCCAGGGCAATCTGGCGGACCACCGCCAGACCGAGACCGACGCCGTCCTTCCGCTGGGTGACATACGGTTTGAAGATTTCCTCGCGGTCCGCCTCAGCCACGCCGCGGCCGTCATCCCGCACTTCCAAGGTGACCTCGCCCCCGGGACTGGAGGTGGCCGCGACCTCCACCCTCCCCCCCACCTCGACGGCCTGGATCGCGTTGAGCACTAGGTTGAACAAGGCCTGCCGCAACAGCGCCTCGTCGGCGGCCACCCGGACCGGTGCGGCGGGCAGGAGTAGAGCGACCCTTTTCTCTTCAAGGTCTGGACCCAGCGTGCGGCCCACGTCTGCGGCCAAGGCCGCGAGGTCGACCGGACCAATGACCGGCTGCCGGGGTTTGGCGTAATCGATGAACTGATTCAGCTGGACCGTGACCCGGTCCGCCTCCTCCAAAATCGCGGCGGCGTGGGCCCGCCAGCGCGGATCGGCGGCGGGGTCCATCGAAACCAGCTGCGCGTGACCGCGGATGAGGTTCAGGGGATTGCGCGTCTCGTGCGCGAGGCCCGCGGCGGCGAGGTTCATCTGCGCCAGGTGCCCGTTCATCTCCCCCGCCTTCAGCAACCGCACCTGCAACTCGTCGTTGCGGCTCCGGTTGCGCCACGCGAGACCGGAAACGATCGCGACCCCCAGCCCCATCGCGCTCACGAGGGCCCGGAGCAGGAAGTCGCCCCGCACCGTCCGGTGTAGCTCGGCCGTGGAGAGCGAGATGACGAGACTATGGACGCCCTGCGTGCGGAGCAGCGCCTCGTATTCGTTCTGATCCATCCAAGCCGGCCGGCCGAATTGGAACCGGGGCGCGACGGCGGTCCCACCTTCACCGTTGGGCCGAGCCACAGGTGTCCGCGCGGCCTTCGGCATCCGCTGCCCGCTGACCACCACGGCCGCCGGCAGCGGCCGCTCCTCGCCCGCACCGCCCGCCTGGCCCAAATCCATCAGGTTGAGGAGCACCAACTCCTGCGCCCGCCAATGCACGCCGCGCGCCCGCAACGATTCCGGGGAAAGATCGATCGGGCGGCCGGCACTGGCGATCGTCTCTCCGGTCGGTCCGAGCAGGGCGAGCCCCTCCAGATCCCCGGGATGAATGAGCGCCTGCAGGGTGGACTCGATGCGCTCGCGGGCCACCAGCAGGCCGAAGCGACGCTGCGACCGGACGATGATCCCGAGCGTGGACGTGATATCGCGACCGCGGTTGACCAGCGCCTGGGATGCGGCGGCCTCGAAACGCCGGTGTTCCCCCCACTGCCAACCAAAGAGCCCCACCACGCCGGCGCAGAGCGCGGCGAGCAGGCCGAAACGGCGGTTAAAGAGCCGGGCGGGCATCGGGGTGGAACCGGAGAATCGCCCGGATCCGCCCCGCTGCCAAGCCCCGGCTCAGCGGCCTGGGGCCGGCGCCGGACGTCCCAGCGCCTTCTCCAGCCCGTGCTCCTCGAAGGCTTTCCCGGACAGTTCCAGCTTGGCGCGCTCGCGCTCCGTCGTCGTGGACAAGTCCTCCGGCGTGCGGATCACGTGCGGGGTCAGGAAGATCAGCAGCTCCGTCTTCACGTCCGTCTTCTGCTTCCGCTTGAAGGCGAGACCCACCAATGGGATGTCCCCGAGCAGCGGAACCTTGCTGTCGCGGTCACCCAACTGCGAGGAGATCAGGCCGCCGATCACGATCGTCCGGTCACTGGGCGTGACGACCACCGTGTCCGCCGAGCGTTTGTCGATGACCGGCGAGCTGACGTTGTTACCGATGGGGATGCTGGTGGCACTGAGCGAAGAGATCTCCGGCGAAACGATCATCTCGACCAGTCCCTCCTGGGTGATAAACGGGGTCACCCGCAGGATGATACCCACGTCCTGATACTGGACCGTGTTGATGGTGGTGTTGGTCTGATCGCTGACCCGCGAGTTGGTGATAATCGGCACCGACTGGCCGACCATAATGGTGGCCTGCTGGTTATTGCGGGTGAGGACCGAGGGGCGAGAGAGGATCTCGGTCTTGGTCACCGCGGACAGAGCGCGGAGCGTGGCGGTGACGTCCTGGCCCAAAATGCGGTAGAAGGCGCCGTACTGGGTTCCATCGGCGAGCGCATCGGCCACTCCGAAGCGGGTGGTGGCGATGCCGCGGGGTTCGCCCTTCACGGCGAGCGTCCCGTTGAAAACCCCTTCCGCGCCGAGGTCGACCCCCTTGTCGTGGGTGACCTGGACGAAAACCACATTGATGAGCACCTGCGGCTTGGGCTGGTCCAAGCTGGCGATGATGGTGCGGATGTTCTCGTTGGTCTCGTCGTCGGTGACGACGATGAGGCGCCGGGTCTGCAGGTCGCTGGTGATCGTCGCTTCGCCCACCATCGTGGAATTCGTATACTGCCGGGTGGAGCCGGCCGAAGCGCCGCCGCCCCCGCCGCCGGTGGTGGCGCGGGAAGTGGAGTTCGACATTGTGGAGGGGCGGGCCGCACCGGCAGCCGCGGGGCGATTGCCTCCGGTGCTCGGTGCCTGCGCGGCGTGAACGAGTCCGGAGAGGGCCAGCGCGAGGCCGGCCGAGAGCAGGAAAGGGAATTTCATAGCGGGGAGGGGCGGAGGGTTTAGCGGACCCCGCGGGTGCCGAGCGTGATATTGGAGCCGGTCGCTTGGGAGTTGGCGGAAGCACGGGTGGAGAGCGGATCCACTTCCTGTGAACCGGTGGTGCGTACATTACTTCCTTGGAACAGGTTGCGGAGCACGCTCTCGACCTGCTTCACGTCACCGTGCTCCAGGGAGTACACGAATACCTTCTGCTTGCGCGCCGTACTGGCATCGAGCTGGCGAACGATCCCATCGACGTCCTCAAGGGTTTCCTTCGAGGCGCTGACGATCACCGAATAGGTGCGCGGATCGGCCACTGCCACCACGGGCGTGCCACGGGACGAACCGCCGCTCGAGCGCGACCCACGGCTGGCAGAGGAACTGGAGCCTCGGCCGCCGGGTCCACCGGAGCCGCGCGCCGCGGCCATCGCGGCAATGGCCGCCCCGGGACCACCCCCAAAGCCGGGGAAGCCCCCGAAACCGGGCATCTGCGACGTGCCGGAGCGGGCGCCGGACTGGCCGCCCCCGAAGATATTGTTGATGAGCGCCGCCATCTCCTGCGGATCGGAATTCTTCAGCTGGAAGACGCGCATCGAGGCGACGGAGCCCGCAGAACCGTCGAGCGCCGCCAGCAACTCGACGATGTGCCGGACGTTGCTCTGGGTATCCGTCACCACGAGTGAATTGCTATCCACATTTGCCGTAATGGTCGCGGAATTGGGCAGGAGCGTGGCGAGGTCCGTCGCCGCCTGGGTGGCGTCGATCCGCTCCAGCGGGATGATCTGCATCACCAGCTCGGCATTGTCCGGGATCTGGCGGGGATCGTTGCCGGTCC
>JBILWD010000100.1:0-11127 GCA_044370095.1 Opitutaceae bacterium
GCGATCTGCCCGCGCGCGATGGCATCGAGGTCCGCCGGCCCGATTTGCCCGCTCGCACGCTCCCAGTACTCGCGCACGTGCTCCGCCGCCCACGGCTCCCCAAAGTGCGCCGCCAGCCGCGCTGCCAGCACGGTCTTTCCGGTCGATTCCGGGCCGAACACGGCCACCCGCAGCGGGACCTTCACGAGCGCACCTCCGCCCGGCGCCACGCCCGGTAACCCACCACCGCCAGGACGAGGAAAACCGCGTAAAGACCCGCAAATAGGAGCAGTCCGCGCGAGGCGTAAACGCCCACCGCGACGACGTTGACCGCGATCCAGCCGAGCCAGGACTCGAGGCGCTTGCGGGCCTGCAGCCACTGCGCGAGGACGCTGAAGACCAAGATGAACGCGTCCGCGTGCGGCAGCGCCGCGTCCGTCAGCCGGCGCATCCCCTCGCCCCACGCCGCGGTTGCCAGCAGGCCGGCCGCGGTGAAGCCCGCGGCCGCGCGCCCCCCGAGACGCGTGACCGGCAGGGCCTCACCGGCCCGGGCCCGGCCCCGGATCCACGCCCACCAGCCGTAGCCTTGCAGCACGAGGAAGATGCCCTGCAGGACAACGTCGGAATAAAGCCGCGATTCCCAGAAAACCCACGCGGAGAGGATCACCTGAACGATGCCGACCGGCCACGCCCAGACGTGCTGGCGCACCATCAACCCCACGCCCAGCAGGCCTAGCAGGGTGGCGACGACCTCCGCCCCGCTCATTCCCGGCCGGCCACAAAGGCCGCCAACTCCGCGCGCCGGATCGCGTGCCGCCCCGCGCACCGGGGACAGCGGATCTCGATGGCCGCCTCCGTCCCAAAGAGCTCGTCCGGATCGTGCCGCATCGATGGGGCTAGAATCTCCATCATCCGGCCCGGATTGCAGCCGCAATGCCAACGCAGGACGCGCCGCTCCAACGGCACCACTGTCTCCTCCGTCTCCAGCCGGCGCACCGCCTCGACCGTCAAGCCCTCCAGCCACGCGAGATCGCAGTCGGGATGCTCGGTCACGAGCACGAGTTCCTCCTCGCCCACGGGGAAGAACCGCGCCCGGCGCTGCTCGCTCCCCGCGTAGAACGCCTCCGCGGCGGCCAGCGGATCACCGCCCTGGAAGCCCACCACGCTGCGGTGCGGCGGCTGCCGGCCCCGCACGACGTCGGCGTAAAACAATCCTTCCGAACCCTCCTTGACGTTCTCGGTGAAGATGCGGCCGGTGACCGTCCCCGTGCCGTTGTCGCCCGCCAGGAAGAGGTTCAGGAGCGGCTCCTGGAAGTTGACGGTCCAAGCCGTGAGCTCGTTCCGCGGGCGCGACGCGCAGTGGAGGGCGAACCCGGCCAAGGCCCGCTTGAACACCGCGTCGGGGCCCGCCGGGACGGCTAGGCCGTGCTGGCTGAGGTGCAGGTAATAATCGACGAACAGTTCGCCAAAATCCGCCCGGGCGAGGAGCGCGTGCCGGCTCCGCACGAAGTAAGTTCGGATCTCGATCCCGGCGTCAGCTAGGTTGGGCGGCGTGGTCTCGGGCATCGGCGCAACCGTCCCGCAATCCGGGGCAAAGTAAAGCGCGGGGTCGCTCCGCGGCCCGCTCGATCGCGGCGCGGAGGGCAGCGCGCTGGCCCGGAGCCGCCGCGAGGGGCTCGGGCGCGCGTTCGAGGCGCAGGCTCGGAGCACCGGAATCCGCGGACGCGACTCGCACCAGCAGGCCCCAGCCTATCGGCAGGTCAGCCGGAGCGAAGCAATCGGGTTCGACCACCAGGTAGAGCTCATCCGCCGCCTGGTACCGCCGGAGCCGCGAGAATTTTGTGCCCTCGCGCACCCGCCGCTCGGCCGCGGCCCGCGCCACGGCCAGCGCGCGGCGACCCCGATGCCGCAGGGCGCTGAAGTCCCAGGTGTCAAATTCCGGCCAGAGCGCCTCCCCGCGGCGCAACGCCGGGCAATGCGCCGCGAGCAGCTCATCCAAGGCGCGAGCACGCCGCTGCAACTCTTCGCACCGGGCACGCGCCGCCGTCTCCTCGTGGGCGTCCCGGCGCAGGTCCACGCGGGACTGCTTACACTCGAACACCGCACACGTGCCTTCGAGCCCGCCGGCCGCCGCCACGTCCGCGCGCCAGCCGCTCCGCGGGATCCGGACTTCGGTCGCGGCCAAATTCAGGCCCCGGGCAAGCGCCCACCCCAGCGCCAAGCGCTTGAGCTCGCGATGACGCTCCGTTTCGCCGCGGTTCACGCTGCGAACCCTTAGGGCCGGCGGGTGCGGCAAGGCAATCCCTCGCGGGAGGAAAAGTCAGCCGGCTGCCTCAGTGGCGCCCGCCGGACGCAGGGCGGGAACGTCTGGCCCGGCCGCGGTCAGTCCGACCCGCCGGACACGCCATTCCGTCCGCAAGCGTTGGTAAAACCGATGGGCTCGGCGGCGGCTGGGCGAGCCCAGCAGCAGAGAGGACCAAGCCGAACGGAAGACTTCCGGATGCGAGCGGTAGTCGCTGAACGCGACCTCGATCTCCGACCACGAGCGACAACCGGCGAGATCACGCGTCAACACCCACGCGGCGGTGTAGGCGTTCCCGGTTACCAGGAGATGCATCCGCAATGCCACCCGGAGACGCCACGGTAGAAGCTGCGCCTGGAGGTGCCACAGGACCGCGTCGCCCTGCAGGCCACGGGTGGCCTCGAGCATCTGGCGGAGGGAGCGACGGACGGGGTCGACGGAGTGGTGCATCAAGAAAGGGTTTGCGGGAACCCGACGAGCATCCCGCCCGGCCTCCGGACCGCCAATCCCACCGGGATACGTAGAGTTGCGACCGAGCCCGCTGGTGGACTGCGGGGAAGACGGAGGGCCGGTACGCACCGCACCCCGACGCCAGGCCGCCCGCAGATGGAAAAATTCTCGTCTGCAGCCTCCGCCCACGCGCAAGCTCTCGCCGTGGACCCCACCCGACCCTCCGACCTCCAGAAGCCGCTGGAACACTTCCGCGCCCCGACGCGGCGGCTGCGGGTGCATCCGCTGGAGCAGGCGCTGCTCGGGGTGACTGCCTTGCACCTGGTCGTGTTGCCCTGGGCACTAGGTACGATGCACCCGCCGGCGCAATTCTTCAGCTTCGGCTGCTCGTTGCTCGCGTTCGCCCTTGCCCTCCTCCCGCGCAATTACTCGGAGGAAGAGAGCGGCTCGTCCGCCTTCCGGCTGGTGATGTGGCCGAAGCTCCTGCGCTTCCCGATCTTCTGGCTCGGCCTCGCCTTGCTAACCTACCTCGCCGTCGGCGCCCTGAACCCCGCCTGGCGCTACCAGACGGACGGCAAGGCTTGGTGGATGCTTCGCCTCCAGCCCATCCCGGGCCTACCCGCCGGCGTGGAGCTACCCTTCGCCCAATGGGGCCCCCTCCGGATGCTGATGCTTTACGCCTCCGCGTGGCTCACCGCCTGCGCGCTTTGGACCGGCTTCACGCGGCGGCGTCCACTGCAGTTGCTCCTCGCCGCCCTCGCGGCCAATGGCCTCTTGATCGCCCTCCTCGGCTTGGCCCAGCGCCTGGTCGGCAACGGAAAAATCTTCTGGGTCTTCGAATTTCCAGGCCGCGGGCCGTTCGCGAGCTTCGTCTACAAGAATCACGGCGGCGCCTACCTCTTTCTGACCCTCGCGGTGACCTGCGGCCTCGCCGGCTGGTACTACCTCCGCGGGCAGCGCCGGATGGAGAAATCTAACCCCAGCGGCGTGCTGGCGTTCTTCGCCACCTGCATCGCGGTCAGCATTCTGACCAGCTACGCCCGCGGGGCGACGCTCACGATGCTTGCCTTCCTTCTCGTTTGGATCGGCGGCTTTCTTTTTAACCAGCTCCGGGTCCCCGCGGAACACCGCCGGCCCATCGTCGCCTTCGCCCTGCTACTTGTGTTCGGTCTCTTCCTCAAGACGGGCTTCGAGGCCCTCCGGACCGGCGAGGCGTGGGATCGTATCCGCGCCGGCCTCGCCCGCGAGGATGCCTCCCTCGAATTACGGGAATGGGCGAGCCAGGGCACGTGGAAGATGTTCCAGGAACACGCGCTCTTCGGGACCGGCACAAGCGGATTCCGCTCACTGTTTCCCGAGTATTTGCGGCGGGATCCGCAACTCGCCGCGATGCCGGGGCAGTGGCACCAGGCCCACAACGACGTGCTCCAGTTTCCCGCCGAGTTCGGCGTCGTGGGGATGATCCCCCTCCTCATCGGCCTCGGCTGGTGGCTCCTCCGCCTCGTCCGCAGCTACTTCTGGGAAAACGCATTCAGCGCCGCCACCGTCCTCGGCCTGCTCCTCCTCGTCGCGTACTCTTGGTTCGATTTCCCGTTCCAGTGTCCCGCGATCCTCGTGACTTGGTGCGCGCTCTGGCCCGCCGTCACGCTCTGGACTCAGTACGAGGAACAGGGCTCCCGCTGACCGGGACCGCGCCGGCGGCGGCGTTCACTGACCCGCGGCGACGCGAGCCGGGGGCTCCCCACGCCAGCGGAAAGCGGAAACGGCCTTCAGCTCGCGGACGACAACCTCATCCCCGACGATGGCGAGGTGCGCCCACGCGTCGCCCTCGGCCACCTTAGCTTGGCCCAAGAGCCGAAAAGCTGCCGGGTCTGCCTGGATCAGCAGCAGGATCCCGCGCTCGTCGAGGGCGAGGATGCGATCGCCCTGCGCCACTAGGCTCGCGTACTTGCCGAACGGATCGGAAGTCCAGGTGCGCTCGCCGTCCGCGAGACGAATGCAGGTGAACCGACCGTTGCCGAGGTGCAGATAGGCGTGCCCGGCAATGATCACCGGAGATGACATATAGCCCTGGGCGTTGTTGCTCCACGCCTCTCGCGCGGCCACGCCGGCGGCGCTCGTCTCGAGGCGGTACAACCAGCTCTTGTTTTGGTAACTGCTGGTGAACACCGCGTCGCCCGCCACGGTCGGGGTCAGGATATTCATCCCGCGATAGGAGGGCACCGCGTGCTCCCACAGGACCTTCCCCGTCGCCAATTCCAGCCCGGCGAGCTTCTCTCGGGTCTGCACGACCAATTGGCGCGTCCCGAGCAGGGTCGCGATCACCGGGGAAGAAAAGGCCCCTGCCGTCATCATCCCGGACTTGGACTCCAGCGCGCGCCACAGCACGCGGCCGTCGGCCGCCGCCACCTTGACCACGGAATTTGCCGCCTGGAGGTAAACCGCCCCGTCATCCACCAGCGGGGAGCAAACGAGGCCGAAGTCCGGCGCCCCCGTCTCGTACTGGGCGGCGAAATCGATCCGCCACCGTTCGCGGCCGCTCGCGGCGTCGAGCGCCACGAGAACGTCCCGCATCCCGGCCACAAAGAGGGTCTCTCCGTCGAACGCCGGCGTGGCGCGGATCCAGTCCCCGCGCGACTTGGCGAAGAAGGGCACCGACAGCGCACCGGGCCACTCGTGCACCCAGCGCTGTTCGCCGGTGCGACGGTCCAGCGCGCGCACCACTTCCGCGCGCTTGTCCCGCGTCTCCGTCACGAACACGAGGTCCTTGGAGACGAGGGGCCCGGAATACCCCGGACCGAGCGGGACGCGCCAGAGCCGCTCCACGGAGGAATCCGCCAACTGCGCCGGCCAAGGTGCACCCTCCACCCGGCCGTCGCGGGCGGGACCGCGCCACTGGGACCACGTCGACGCCCCCGCGGGCAGAGCGAGGAGGAGGGAGATCAGGACTAGGCGGCGGGGGGCGCGGAAACACATACGCCGGATGCTACGGGCCCGCCCGGCAGGTGGATGCCCCCGCTAGCGCCCGGTTCGCCCCGCGGATCGCGGCGACAGCTCGATTTTCCTCGGAGTTACCCCAAGCTGCCGACTCCCCAATGCCCTGCCCACGCCTCCTCCCCTGCCTCGCGCTGCTCCTCCTCGCCCTCGCCCCCGCCGCCGCGGACCCGCGGCCGAATGTGCTCCTGATCGTCGCCGACGACCTCACCAAGACGGCGCTGGGATCCTACGGCAACCGGATCTGCCAGACGCCGAACCTAGACCGCCTCGCCGCGTCCGGCCTGCGTTTCACCCGGGCCTACTGCCAAGGCACCTACTGCGGCCCTTCCCGGGCGTCCTTCCTCTCCGGCTATTACCCGCATGCGCTGAACGTATTCGGCTACACCGCCCCGCGGGCCGCGCTCGGGGAACGGGCCACCTGGCCGCAGCACTTCCGGCAGGCCGGCTACCACACCGCGCGCATCGGCAAGATCTACCACATGGGCGTGCCGGGCGGCGTGGAGGACCTCGGGCCTGACCGCGACTACAATGGCGCGGATGACCCGGCGTCGTGGACCGAGCGCTGGAACACGCCGGGGCCGGAGTGGCGCGCTCCCGGGACCGGCGAGACCCTCGAGCGCAACCCCGACGGCACCAAGCCGGTGATGGGCGGGAACACGTTCGTGGTGGTCGAGGCGGACGGGGACGATGACGAGCATCACGATGGGAAGGCGGCCGCCAAGGCCGTGGACTTCCTCCGCACCCGCCGCGGCCGTCCCGAGCCGTTCTTCCTCGCGGTAGGCTTTGTTCGCCCGCACGTGCCCTTCGTCGCGCCCCGGAAGTACTTCGCCCCCTACCTCCCCTACGAAAAACTGCCGCTGCCCCCGAAGGTGCCGGGCGATTGGGACGACCTCCCCAAGGCGGGCATCAACTACAAGACGAGCGTGAATATGCAGCTCGACGAGCGCCGGCAGCGGAAGGCGATCGGGGGCTATTACGCGAGCGTCTCCTTTATGGACTCGCAGGTGGGCCGGGTGCTGGCCGCGCTCGAGGAGGCGGGGCTGGCGGATAACACGATCGTGATCTTCACCAGCGACCACGGGTACCATCTGGGCGAACACGACTTCTGGGCGAAGGTGAGCCTCCTAGAGGAATCCGCACAGGTGCCGCTGCTGGTGCGCGTCCCGGGCCGAAAGCCGGGCGTGCGGGACGCGCTGGTGGAACTGCTGGATCTGTTCCCGACCACGGCCGCGCTCTGCGGCCTACCCGTGCCCGCGCGGCTTCAGGGGCGCGACCTCGCACCGGTGCTCGCGGATCCCGGCGCGCAGGTCCGCGACACCGCATTCAGCGCGGCGCCCTCGACCAAGGGCTTTTTGCTCCGGGACGACCGCTTCGCGTTCATCCAATATCAGGAGGACGCGTCGGGCGGGATCGAGTTGTACGACCTCGCCGCAGATCCCGGGCAATACACCAACCTCGCCCGCCGGCCGGAACACGCCGCGACCGTAGCCGGCTACCGGGAACGGTTGACCACCACGCTCCGGGCAGTGCGGACCAACGACCTCGGCCGCTGAAAAGGGCCGAGGCCGCCGCTCAGAAGCTCACCGTCGTGGTCACGCCCAGCTTGCGCGGGGCATTGAGCCACTGGGCGTAGCGCAGCGTCCCGTTGGTCGAGCGGATGAGGTACATCACTTCATTCGCATCCAGCAGATTGGAGACGTTGAGCTGCAGCGTCGTGCGGACTTTGCCGTAGGGCTTCAGCCGGTAGAGCGCGAAGAGGTCGTGCAGCATCCGGTCCGGGAAGTAGTACATCTTCCGCCGGTTGCCGTCGGCCGCATCATTGTACATATAGCCCCGGTGCTTCTCGCGGAGGCTGCTGCTCAGGCCGACCACGAGCCCACGCAGGGCGCCTTGGTCGAACTGGAAGCGGTTGATCAGGCTGTAGCTGCGCTCGGCGTAGCCGATCGTCCGCTCGCCCGCCTTGCGTACGATCAACGTGCCCCCTGAGGGGGAGACGAAGCCGAGCTGGTGCTGCGAGACCGGCAGGCCGGTGGCGTTCGTGCCGACGCCGGGCGTGAACATCCCCAGCGTCTGCGCGTTGAGGATCTGGCCCGACTCCGGGTCAAGCTGAGCGAAATAGGCGCTGTTGGGATCGCGCATCATCGCCAGCGAGAGCGGCACCGGCGCGGAGGCCGGATCCCGCGGGTCGGACGGGACCAACAACGGCGTGATCGCCCCACCCGCCGTGGCGCGCACGCCCACGACCGTCTGACCGCCCACCGTGGTGGTGTTGAACTGGTCGTTGTAGAACTGCGGCAGCACGATATCGCTGCGCTCGCGGCCGTTGGCGGTGGCGACGTTCACCCGCACTTCCCAGCCGCGCAGCGGGCGCGAGGAGAGGGTGAGGTTGTAGCCGTCGGAAGTGCGGCTGTAGGTGTAGGCACCGCCCCCGTTGCGGCCGTTGATGCCATTGGGGTCGATGTCGTTCTGGGTCCCGCCGAGGCTGGCGGTGAAGTTCTGCGCCTCCGAGACGTAATAGTTCAAGTTGCCGGAGATCCGGTTTTCCCAGAGCCCAAACTTGAGGCCCACGTCGCGGCTCACGCCCTTGCCCGCGGGCAGGGGCTGGTTGTAGATGTCCCGGGTGGTGTCGAAGTTGATCTTCGCGTTGGTGGAGTAGTTGAGCGAGACGCGCACGCCCTTGAGCGGCGTGTCGATGACGGCCCCCGTCGTGAGGCTGTCGTAGGTGATGGGGCCGCGGCGCAGGCCGGTGTTGGTGCGGAGGGCGCTCGCCTCCTCGGCGCGGTAGCCGGCCATCGTGTCGATGCGGCCCTTCCACCATTCGCTGAACAGGCTGAAGCCGTGGCTGCGCTCGTTGGTGTCGTCGTGGGTGAAGCCGGTGATGGTGCTCTCGCCCGTGTTCGCGTTGATCGGACCCGAGAGCCCGAGGGGGTTGTTGCGGGTCGGGGGCACGGCGCCGGCGTAAACCTGCGGCTGGTAGACATAGGTCTTGCCGTTCGGATGGACGAGGGAGGTGAAGGGCCACTGCTGGCCGCCGATGACCTCCTTGGGGAAGATCGGCATCCAGACGGCGGGCAGGGTGATGCGGCCGGAGTCGGTGGTATTGATCTGCGCGGGGTTCTGCACCACGCGCCCCGCGGCATCCGCCTCGTAGAACCGCCAGGGTTCCGAGTTCACCCAGGACTGCATGTCCTGGAAGAACACGCTGGCCTGATGCCGGCCCCAGCGGCCGAGGTTCTTCTGGTAGGCGAGCGCGGCCCGGTAGCCGCGGGCGCCGGTGTGGAACGGCGTCGCGTTCATCGAGGTGGTGAACGCCCACTGCGTCCCGACAAGACCCGTCAACGGATCCACGTAGGCGTTGCCCGGGGCTCCTGGGGCGTAGACGGTCGTGTTATTGGCGCGCAGCGGATCGTTGATGCGCGCGTCGTGGCCGTAGCGCACCTGCAGCGCGAGGCCCTCGGCCAGGGTCGCCTCGGCGACGACCGACTTGATCCCGTTCTTGTAGGCGTCGCGGTGGAAGGGTCCGATCGCGGAATCGACCTTGGTCAGGTCAAAGGTGCCGCCGGTGAGCTCGCGCACGTTGGGGAAGGCCACGAGGTAACGGGAACTCTGGCCGTCCACCCGCTCGCCCGTGGGCAGGAGGAGGTTGAGGGGCGCGCGCACGGTGACCGCCTGGGCGAAGATGGTGTCGCGGGTGAAGTGGCGCCACTCGCCGCGGATCTGCAGGCGTCGCCACGGTTGCAGCGTGAGGGCCAGGTGCAGGCCCTCGTTGATCTGCCGCGTGCCGGGCCGGAAGTAACGGGTGTCGCCGCGCACGGCGTTGATCCGGTAACCCCAGGTCCGGTAGCCGGCGCCGGCGTCCAGGGTGAAGCGCCGGGTGCCCTCCGAGTCCCCGGTGGCCGCGAAGGTGACGCGGGGGCCGCGGTTGGCGTAGGCGCGCTTGGAGGCGCTGGTAACGACGCCGCCCGCGTCGCCGGAGCCGAAGAGCAGGGAATTGGAGCCGCCGATGGCCTCGACCCGCTCGATGTCGAAGGAATCGAGCAGGGTCGTGTCGGAGCGGAGGAAGCCGTCGCGGCGGGGGTTGTTGATCTGCAGGCCCCGCATCGTCATGCTCTTCGGGTCCTGCCGGTCGCCCTCGAGGTCGCCGCGCACGTCCTCGTTGCCACCGCCGATGATGGCCGACCCGAGGCCGCCGAGCTTCGAGAGCATCTCGGTCATGTCGACCACGCCCATCTCGTCCATCAGCTGGCGGTTGAACACCTTGGCGTCGAGGGGGGTCTTGCCCAGCGGGGTGTTGGTGCCGGTGATGGAATTGGTGTTGTTGGCCTCGTAGGTGTCAAAGGCGTCGGCGGAGACCTCGAAGGGCGTGAGGGTAACGGCACCGGCCGCGAGGGCGTCATCGCGGGCCTTGGCCTCGAGTTCCGCGGCGTCGAGGCGGCCGTCGCGGTTGCGGTCGTAGCGGGCGAGGTCGCCCGGCGTGGGGGCGGCGGGGGCGGTGCCCGGCAGCGCGGCCAAGGCGAGGCACAGGGGCAGGAGACGGAGCGAGGGTTGCATGGGCAGGTAAGGATCAGAAAGCGCCGCGGAAGGCGGAAGGGGTGGACGAAAGCCTCGGGTGACCGGGCGGCGGGTGGCAACTGGGTTTTGCGGCGGATCGTCCGAACTCGAAGGGGGGTGGGCCCCGTCGAGGTTGACTCCCGGCGCGGCGGCCCAACCCTCCCACCCGGATCCGGGGTGTAGCTTAGCCTGGTAGAGCGCCTGGTTTGGGACCAGGAGGTCGCAGGTTCGAATCCTGTCGCCCCGACCAATCCGCTGCGGCGTCAGGCTATTTCCGCTGCGGCTAGTTTCGCCGCGTCCACCTCCACGCCCAGCCCCGGCCCCGCCGGCACCAGCGCCTGATCCCCGCGCACCGCCAGCGGCCGCGCCAAAATGCTCCCCGCCAGAAACTGCGGCGCATTCAAGGCCGCCGGGCGCTCCAGCCCGTACGCCCCGAACAGCTGCAGGCACGCCGCGAAGGCCAAATCCGGGTCGGTCAGGCCGCTCGCGAAGAACAGCAGCCCGTGCTGCTCCATATACTCCAGGATCCGCCGCGCCTCGGTCAGACCGCCGCACCGCGAGACCTTCATCGCCACCCCGTCCAGCAGGCCCAGTTCGTGGAACGCCCGGAGGTCCGCGAGCGCGACGATGCCCTCATCCATCAGAATGGGCAGCGCCCGCTGCTCGCGGAGCCGCCGGTAGCCCGGCAGGTCATTCGCCGGTAGCGGCTGCTCCAGCGCCGCCACCCCGAGATCCGCCAGCCGCCCCGCGACCCGCCGCGCGGTGTCCACGTCGTAACCCCCGTTCGCGTCCGCCCAGACAAACGCCCCCGGCGCCGCGCGCCGCACCTCCGCCGCCACCGCCACATC
>JBILWD010000342.1:0-3646 GCA_044370095.1 Opitutaceae bacterium
GGAGTTGGTCGGTGTCGCCCACGAGCACTAGGTGGGCGCGGGAGGGGACGGCCGCGAGGAGGGCGGCGGCGAGGCGCGAATCGAGCATCGAGGCCTCGTCCACGACGAGGAAGTCCGTGGCGAGCGGCTTGTGCTCGTTGGCGTCGAAGCCGCCCTTGCTCGCGTCGAACTTGAGCAGGCGGTGGAGGGTGGACGCGAAGCCGCCGGTCGTCTCGGCGAGGCGCTGGGCGGCGCGGCCGGTGGGGGCGGCGAGGTGGACGCGGGCCTTCTTGGCGCGGAGGATGTCGACCAGGGCGCGAAGGATGGTGGTCTTGCCCGTGCCGGGGCCGCCGGTGAGGACGGAGACCTTGCTCGCGAGGGCGGTGCGGACGGCGTCGCGCTGGAGCGGATGAAACGTGAACCCGGCGCGCTCCTCGGCCCACGTCACCGCGGCGTCGATCCGGATGGCGGGCAGGCCGCTGGGGACGCGGGTGAGCCGCGTGACGGCGCCGGCGATGCGCTGCTCGGCGCGGTCGTGCGCGGGCAGCTGGATCATGCCGGAGCCGGGCAAGGGCGGCGAGGTGCCGGGCGGGTCGTGGCGGACGAGGGAGCGGGCGGCGACGAGGGCCTCGATGCGTTCTGCGACGCGGGCGGAGGGGGTCTCGAGCAGGGTAGCGGTATGTTCGGCGAGCTCGGCGGCGCGGAATGCGGTGTGGCCTTCCTCCTGCAGCGTTTCCAGGGCGTAGAGAATACCGGCGTCGAGGCGCGGCGGGGCGTCGTTGGCGAAGCCGAGGTTAATCGCGATGCGATCGGCGGTGCGGAAGCCGATGCCCTCGATCTCGCGGGCGGCCCGGTAGGGTTCGGCCGAGAGGACCCGCCGAGCGTCGGCACCGAATTGCCGCACGAGTTTCACGCATTGGGCGGGCGTGACGCCGTAGGTCTGGAGGAAGATGTACAGGTCGCGCTCGGTGCGCTTGGCGTCCCAGGCTTCCTTGATCGCGGTGGCGCGCTTGCGGCCGATGCCGGGCACGTCACGGAGGCGGGCGGACTCCTCGCTGAGGACGCGCAGCGTGTCGGTACCGAAGGCGTCGACGATCTTGTTGGCGTAGACCTTGCCGATCCCGGGGACGAGGCCACTGCCGAGGTAGCGACGGATGCCGTGGACGCTGGCGGGCAGCTCGCTGCGGAAGGTGGCGATCTTGAATTGATCCCCGTGCTGGGCGTGGCGGACCCATTCGCCGGCGAGGTGGAGGGTCTCCCCGCATTCGACGCCCGGCAGTGGGCCGACGACCGTGATGAGCGGCGGGCGGGCGCGGCCGGCGTCAGGGGCAGCCTCGGGGCGCAGCTCCGCGATCGTGTAGTGGTTTTCCTCGTTGAGGAAGACGATGCGCTCGATGACGCCGCTGAGCGTGGCGGGCGGGGAGGGCACGGCGGGGCGGCGGCCGGCGCGCGTTCAGCGCCCTTCCGGCGGCTGGCGGTCCGCGGCCCCGAGGGTCGCCGTGAGGTCGCGGATCTCCCGGCCGGCCTTCCAGCCGACGTGGAACACGAGGAAGCCGTACCAGACGATGGAGGCCCCGAGGAGGAGGCCCCAGAAGGCGACGAGGGCGGTGTTCATGAGCGGACGGGACGGGCGGGGGTCAGCAGGGAGCCCACGACCATCCCGAGGGCCGCGAGCGTGAAGGAGGAGGCGCCGGCGACCTCGGGCGCGATTGCGAGGCGCTGGCCGAGGACGAGGAAGGCGACCGGACCCACCGCGCCCAGCACCAGGGCGGCGACCGCACCGGTGGCGTTCGCGCGCGGCCAGTAGAGCCCGGCGACCAGCAGGGTGAACACGCTGGCGAGGTAGATGTTACCCGTGACGGCAAGGTAGTCCCAGGCGTTACCCGGCAGCTCGTACCAGAGCCCGTAGAAGAGCAGGAAAACGGCGATCACCACCACCAGGGCGCGCGTGAGGCGAAGCTGCGCGGGCGGGGAGAGTGGGCGCTTGAGGCACGGGGCGATGAGGTCGTTGTAGATCACCGTGGCCCACGTGAGCATATAGCCGCTGTCGGTCGACATCTCGGCCGCGAGCATCGCGGCCACCACCAGTCCGATCAGGCCGGCCGGCAGCACCACGCCGAGGAAGTGCGGCATCGCCGTCAGGCTGGTCAACCCCTCCGGCAGCCCGCCCTGGGCGGTGAACCACACGCAAGCCGCCGCGCCCCAGAGGCCCGGGAGCAGGAAGCGGCCGACGAAGTAGAACGACGTGCGGCGGTACATCGCCCGCGCGGTGTCCGCGTTGCGCGCCGAGAGCACCCGGCTGATCTGCGTCTGCCAGGTGGTCACCACCGCCAGCTGGAAGACGAATTGCCAGAGCAGGTAACCCCACCCGAAGGAGGATTCGTGGAACGGGTTGTACGGGTGCCCCTTCAGTTGCCCGGCGCCCCAGGCGGCCTCGAGCCCTGCGTTGAGCGGCGTCCAGCCGATCTGCACGAGCACGAGCACCGAGGTCACAACGATGCCGACCCCCATCACGAGGAATTGCAGGTAATCGGTGACGAGGACCGAGAGCATGCCGCCTAGTGCGGTGTAGAGGAGGACCAGCCCGAGCAGGGCGGTCATCGTCCACTCGAGAGCGCCCGGCGGGAGGCCGATGGCGTGGACGAGGAACTCGCCCCCGAGCCGCAGGAAGATGCCCATGTTGAGCAGGCCCCCGAGGACCACGAACAGCCCGGCGAGCCAGCGCACGCGGGGGCTGAAGCGTTTCTCGAACAGCTCCGGGATGGTCATGATCCCGGAGGCGCGCAGCGGGCCGATCACGAACCCGGTGCGGCCCACGAACCACATCACCAGCCACATGATCACGCCGATCGCCGCCCCCGCGAAGCCCTTCTCGTAGCCCAGCTGCGCCGTGTACATGATGGTCACGAGCCCGAGCTCGGTCGCCGCCAGCGAGGCGATGCCGAGGTTCACGTCCATCTCGCGGCCGGCCACCGCGAAGTCCTGCACGCCGCGCACGAAGCGCCGCATCCACAGCCCAGCGGCGAGGCAGCCGGCGAGATAGACGAGGATGATCGACCAATCGAGGAGCGTCAGCTGCATGGGGTGGGGTGCGGTCGAGGATGAGTCGGCGCGGCGCGGGGAAAAGGCGAAACTACCCCCGGCTCAGGGGGTGGCGAGGGCCGCCTGCACCTCGGGTAGGCCTGGCAGTACCCGGTCTGCGCCGGCCGCCGTCAGTTCCGCCGCGCTGTGCGTGCCGGTGCACACCGCCCAGCACGGGAACCCGCCTGCGTGGGCGGCTGCAATGTCGAAGGGCGAGTCCCCGATCAGCAGCGTGCTTTCCGCGCGCGCCCCGAGGTTGCCGAGGACGTAGGCCGCGAACTCCGGCCGCGGCTTGAGCCACGGGGTGTCGCCCGCGCCGAATACGCCCCGCAGGAAAGGCGTCACCCCGAGGTGGGCACAAATGCGCCGCGAGTGCTCGCCACGCTTGTTGGTGAACGCGGCCAGCACCACCCCGCGGGCATACTGCGCCTCCAGCAACTCCCTAGCCCCCGGTAGCAGCCGGACGTCCTCGAGCAAGATTGAGTCGGTGTAGGCGACGTGGATTCGGGCGCCCTCCGCCACGAGTTCGGGGGGGAGGAAGTGCCCCATCGCGCGCTCTAACCCGCCCCCGACCGCCGCGCGGACT
>JBILWD010000343.1:0-3632 GCA_044370095.1 Opitutaceae bacterium
CCGAGCTCAGCGGGCGGAAGCGCGCAGGCGGCTCTCCCACCGATCCAGAACCTCGCTCGTCGCCGCCTCGAGCGTGCGGCCGTCCGCCCAGTCCCGTTCCCACTGGGCGACGAGGGCCTCCCGGCGCCGATCGGCCTCCGGACCCACACCCAGCGCGAAAGCCTCGGCGAGAGTCAGCGCTGCGTTGCGATAAAACGGATGCATCGCGGCGACGCTCCGGCCGAGGTCCGCGCCGCGGCGCGCCAGCTCCGCGGCCACCAACGGCTCAGTCCGCCGGGCTAAGACTTCCGAAAACGGGACCAACCGGTCCGCGCCTGCCTCATCGGCGAACACAAAGCGCGCCAGTGAAGCCAGGAACTCCCGCGCCTCTTCCGCCTCAAGGCCGGGGAGCACCCGCTGCCGCAGGTGATGATGCCAGCCGGTCTGCCACCAGAGTTCCCGCTCCTCTGGCCCTCCAAAACGGCCAACGTACGCCTGCGCCAGCATCGCCTGCGGATCTCCACCAGCGAGCAACCGAGCGAGCAGCCGCGGCCATTCGCCGCCTCGGCCGGATTCCGCCAGCAGAAAAGCAAACAGCCACGTCGCCCCCGCCGCATCCTCTTCAGGTCCGGACACTCCTCGCGGACCGTCGAGCAGGCGGACCAGTTCCGGCGGCGGGCGCCGCCGCGAGACCTCGCGCAGCGCATCGAGCCGGGCCCCGTCGACCCGCGTCTCCCACCACCCCGCGGCACCGAGCACCAGCCAAGAGGCGACCACCGGCTGCACCGTCGCCCCGTGCAGGGCCACGCCAAGCCGGTGCAGGAGCGCGTCGACCAGCGCCGCCCGCAACGCCCGGCCCTCCTGCGCGCGCGCCCCCAGCCAGAGGGTCACGAGGCCGCCGGTTTCCACGGCGACGTCGTGCGTCGCGGGCGCACCCGGCGTCCCGGCCGGCACGACCCGCACAAACACCGGCGAGGGGAACGCTGGGGGCAGGCCCAGCGGCGCCGCGAGCACGCGCCACCCCTCTTCCGCCGCGGCCGCGACGCGGTGCGCCACGGCGGCATCCATCGAAGCCACCTCGAAGCGGCCCGCGAGGCTGGCGGCCAAAACCGGCGCGGCACCGCGCAGCGGCAGGACGGCCAGCAGGCCGAGCGCGAGCCACAGGATGCAGTTCACGGCCGGCGTAACCGGAGCGTGGACCCGGCGACCTCCAGCTCCCTCGCCCCCGACAACGCCGCGCGCAGCTCAGCGGGCAAGAGCGGTTCCAGGGCCTCGCGCCAGGCGACCTCGGCTAGCACCGGCAGGCGATGCAACGCGAGCCCGCCGAGGTAAACCTCGCGCGCCTGGAGCGCCCATCCGGCCCCGGCCCGCACGGGCTCAGCGCGCGCCTGCAAAACCGGTCGGGCATCGGCCGACCAGCCCGGCAACGCCACCGCGCGCGCCAACTGGACCCGCCCCTCGGCCAGCCGCACATTCGACTTTTCGCCAACCTTAGTACGGCCGAGCAGCGCGTTCAGCTCGGGCTCCGTGAAGGTCACATCCTGTCCCGCCCGCAGCGATTCGCGCCGCACCGGCGCCTCCCGGGCCCTTTCAACGTCCACCGAGCCCGCGACGTACCGCGCCGTCCCCGCCACGGGGCCTTCGCCCGCGGGAACCGGCCGCAGCGTGAGCACCAGCCCGGCCAGCACGATTCCCAGCAGCACGGCCCCGGCCGCGGCCCACGCCACGCCGCTCCATCCGGTTTCCTCCGCGTTCGGCTGTTTTGCCCGCACGGCGAATCAGGACTTTCCGCCTGCCGGTTTAGCCGGGGTCGCGGCTTTCGCGTCGCCGCCCTTGCTCTCGCCGCCGCCCTTGCTGTCGCCCCCCTTGGGTGCGCCGCTCTTGCGGTAATCCGTGATGTAGAAACCGGACCCTTTAAAGATCAGCCCGCTACCGCCGCCGAGGAGGCGTTTCAGGCTCTTTTTTCCGCACGAGGGGCAACGAACCAAAGGATCGTCGCGCATCGACTGGAACTGCTCGAACGTGTGGGCGCACTTCTGGCAGGCGTACTCGTAGGTGGGCATAACAAAGGCGCGGAGCCAATCGCGGCGCACCGCCGGAGGCGAGGCCGGAGTGAAGGGACCGCCCCGTGCCTAGGAAGGAACCGCCGGCGCCGCCAGCACCCGACGATAGAGCGCCTCGTACCTCGGAACCACCGACGCCGCGGAGAACACAGACTCGGCCCGCCGCCGCGCTTCCACCCCCAGCCGGTGCCGCCGCTCCGGATCGTCCAGCAAAGCCGTGACCGCAGCCGCCAACGGCTCCGCGCCCGCCTCCGCCACCAGCTGGCCCGAACGTCCGTCCTCCACTACCTCCGGAATGCCGCCCACTGCGGTTGAGACACTCGGACATCCGAACCACATCGCCTCTAATACCCCGAGGCAGAAACTCTCGGACTCCGAAGTAAACAGGCCGAGATCCGCCGCTTGGAGGTAGTCCTCGACGTCGAACACGTTCGCGCGCACCACCACCCGCGATTCCAGCCCCAGCCGCCGCACCAGCGGCGCGTAAGGCGAGAAATCCCCGCCTGCCAGCACCAGCAGCTTCCACGGCCGTCCGGCGGGCACCCGCGCGAGCGCCTCCAGCAGCAGGTCAAACCGCTTTACCGGCCGCAGGTTCGAGAGGTGCACGAGCAGCGGCTCCTCCCCCACCCCAAGTTCCGCCCGCACCTCCGCGCGGGTCCGCGTGACCGGCCGCGGACTGAAGAAATTCGGGATCACCTCGATCGGGCAGTCCACCGCGAGCAAACGCCGCGTCTCGTCGCGGAGCCACGCCGAGACGGTCGTCACCGCGTCCGACTGCAACAGCGCGTGGCGGATCGCGGGCCCGTAGCCCGGGTCGCGGCCCAGCAGGGTCGTGTCGGTGCCGTGCAGGGTGGTAACGACGCGCGGCGCCCGTTCGGGGCCGGCCATCGCCCGCGCAAGGATCGCCGCGGTGGCGTGCGGGACCGCGTAGTGCACGTGCAGCACGTCGAGGGCGTGCGCGCGCGCCACCTCTGCCATCCGCACCGAGAGCGGCAGCGTGTAGTCCGGGTAGCGAAACAGCTCGTAGTCGTTGATGACCACCGGGTGGAAGTGGATGCCCGGGCTCGCGGCGGAGAGGCGGAACGGACGCTCGTAGCTGATGAAATGCACCGCGTGGCCGCGCCGGGCCAATTCCTCCCCAAGCGCCGAGGCGAGGATCCCGCTCCCGCCCACGGATGGGTAGCAGGTGATGCCGATGCGCAGGGATCGCTCGGGGGCCATCTCAGAACCGGCGCGCCGCGCGCGTCAGGCCGTCGAGCCCCGCCACCAGCGGGGCACTGGCGGGAAACAGCGCCTGCGCGTGCTCCACTCCGGCGCGCAGGCCGAGCACCCGCGCCCGGGCGAGCTGCAGTTCCACGTAATTGCGCGTCCGCAACTGCGAGGCGTGCGCGGTCATCGCCGCGGTCCAAGCGGCCACCACCTCCGGCGCGGAAACATCCACCACGATGCGGCCGCCCCCGGCTGGTTCGGCGTCAGGCGTGACCGCATAATGAAAGAGTTGCCCGATGGCGTGGGGCGCACCGCGAAGACCGGCCAGCCCGCCAAAGCGCGCCAGCCGCGCCGCGTCGCGCGCGACCCGCCCTAGGGCAA
>JBILWD010000101.1:0-11041 GCA_044370095.1 Opitutaceae bacterium
ACGATTGGGGAGTAGCTATATACGAAATAATGATAGTGTCAACCGCCCACCGCCCACTGATCACCGATCACTGACTACCGCCCACCGCTTCCCCGGCCCTGCTCCCTGCATTTGTCCTTCGGTCATTCTTCGGTTATCCTTCGGTTATTCCTAGGTAAAACGAATGAATTACCTATGAGAGACCGAAGAATAACCGAAGGATAACCGAAGGATTCAGGGAGGATCGTGGTACGAATCCGGTTCGTGGTTTGGTGTAGCCGGGGCGCGACGCCCCGGTCGTGTCGGACGGAATTGCAGCCGGGAAAACGCTGCGCGGAAGGCGTGGCGTCTTGTGGGACCGGGGCGACGCGCCCCGGCTACACCAATCCGCTTGGTTTCGGCAAGGGTGGGGCGTCCCTGCGAAGCCAAAGTAGGCCGGAGCGGCCTAGGCGTGAGGCGCTGAATTTGGCGTGCGGCGGTCTGGTGTAGCCGGGGCGCGACGCCCCGGTGCTTCCCGACGACCGCGCATCCCCGCGGAGCCGCGCGGAGCGCCTTTCGTTCGAGGACGTGTCGGGTGGGCGCTTTCGTCCCTTCGGCCGGGGAAGGCGCCCCTTGTATCACTTGCAGAGAGCGCCCTTCCCGGGCTTGAGAAAACGAGGACTGGCGTTTCGCTTCCGTTGCTCGCGATGCCCCGTCCCGCCTCCCCTCTGCTGCTCGCCCTGATTCCGCTCGCCCTGGCCGTTGCCCGCGCGGCCGACCCCGCTCCCGCGGCCCCGCCACTGCCCGAGGTCGTCTCCTTCAACCAGCACATCCGCCCCATCCTGGCGGACGCGTGCTTCCACTGCCACGGGTTCGACGCCCAGACGCGCAAGGCCCGGCTCCGGCTCGACGTCCGCGAGGAGGCGCTCCGGCCCGCCAAGAGCGGCGCGATCCCGATCGTCCCCGGCCGGCCCGACCAGAGCGAACTCCTCCTGCGAATCGCCGACCCGGTCGACCCGATGCCGCCGGCGGACCACCACAAGGCGCTCACCGCCCAGCAGCAGGCCCTCCTGCGCCGCTGGATCGAGCAGGGCGCCCGTTACGAGACCCACTGGGCCTACGCCGCCCTCGAGCGGCCCGCGGTGCCCGTGGTTCCGGGCGCCGCGCACCCGATCGACGCCTTCATCCGCGCCCGCCTCGCCACGCAGTCGCTCCCGCCCGCCCCCGAGGCGGACCGCGCGCGGCTGCTCCGTCGCTTGGCGCTCGACCTGACCGGCCTGCCGCCCACGCCCGCGGAGACGGCCGCCTTCCTCGCGGACACCGCCCCGGGCGCCTATGAGCGCCAGGTGGAGCGCTTGCTGGCTTCGCCCCGCCACGGGGAGCGCCTCGCCGTGTGGTGGCTGGACCTCGCCCGCTACGCAGACACGGTGGGCTTCCACGGCGACCAGAACCAGCGGGTCTTCCCGTACCGCGACTGGGTGATCAACGCCTTCAACGCGAACCAGCGCTTCGACGCCTTCACCATCGACCAGCTCGCCGGGGACCTGTTGCCCGAAGCGACTCCGACCCAACGCGTCGCCACCGGCTACAACCGGCTCAATATGATGACCCGCGAGGGCGGCGCCCAGCCGGCAGAGTACCTCGCCAAGTACGGAGCGGAACGCGTGCGCTCGGTCTCCGCAGCTTGGTTCGGCAGCACTTTCGGCTGCGCGGAGTGCCATGACCACAAGTTCGACCCGATCCTGGCGAAGGACTTCTACCAGCTGCAGGCCTTTTTCGCTGATGTGAAGCAGTGGGGCGTGTACGCGGATTACGGCTACACCCGGAACGCCGACCTCGCGGGCTTTAACAACGACTACCCGTTTCCCCCGGAGATCGAGGTCGAGAGCGCCTACCTGCGGACGCGGCACCGCCGCGCCGAGGAACGCCTGCGCGCGCACGCCGCGGAGTTGCGCCGGACCGCGCCGCCTGCGGAGGTCGCGGCTTGGGCCGGGCAGACGGCCGCGTTCCTCGCGCGCCACCCAGACGGCTGGCAACCCCCCGCGCCGGCGGCGGCGATCCTCCGCGCCAACAAGCCGCTCGCCAACGCGGCGGTGCGAATCGGGGACGATGGCTTCGCCCTCCCGGAAAAGCCCCTCGCGCGCAACGACACCCTCCAGCTCACGCTGACCCCCGGTCCCGGTACCGTCGCCGCGGTGCGGGTGGAGGTCACCGCGGGGAGCGGGGGCGCGTTCGCCGGCACGGCCGCCAAGAACCGCGGGACGTTCCGGGTCGCGCTGAGCCGGCGGGACGCCGCGGGCGCGACGCAGCGCCTCCCGGTCGCCCACGCTGAGGCGGCGGCGAAGGACCGGCGCTATAAGGATGGGGAGGAGGTCCTCGGAGTGACCACCGGCTGGAAGCTGCCCGCCCTCGCGGAGGGGCAGACGGTGGCCGCGGTCTGGCTGCTCGAGACGCCGGTGGCGCTGGCCGAGGGCGAGACGCTGGTGGCGGTGTTTTCGGGGGATGTCGCGCTGCCGGTGCGAATTTCAATCAGTCCCTTCGGGGCCGGGGAACCTTTGGCGGCGGCGGCGCCGGCGGTATTGGCCGCGCTACGGCGGCCGGAGCCGGAGCGCACGGCGGACGAGCGGGCGGTGTTGGCGGAGGCGTGGCAGTTCAGCGCGGCGACCGGCCGGGAACCGGTGGCGCGGTACCACGAGCTGGCCGCGGCCTGGCGCGAAACCCGCGGCGGGCGCGCGTGGTCGCTCGTCACTGAGGCCGTCGAACCGCTGCCCGTCCGCGTGTTGCCGCGGGGCAACTGGCTGGACCAGAGCGGTCCGCTGGTGCTGCCGGCGACGCCGTCCTTCCTGCCGGGCCGGCGGGAAAGCTCGCCCGAGCGGCGCCTGACGCGCCTCGACCTGGCGCAATGGATCGTGTCGCGGGACAACCCGATTACGGCGCGGGCGGTGGTGAACCGCCTCTGGGCGATGTATTTCGGCACCGGTCTGAGCGCGGTGGTCGATGATCTCGGTTCGCAAGGGGAGCCGCCGTCGCACCCGGAGTTGCTGGACTGGCTGGCGGCGGAGTTCCGCGAGGGCGGCTGGGATCTGCGGCAGATGATCCGGCTGATCGTGACGAGCGCGACTTACCGCCAGAGCAGCGTGATGCGGCCGGAGTTGCGCGACGCGGACCCGGCGAACCGCCTGCTCGCGGCCCAGCAGCCGCGGCGCTTGGAGGCGGAGTTCGTGCGGGATAATGCCCTCTTTATTGCTGGGGTGCTCAATGTGGCGGAGGTGGGCGGGCCCAGCGTGCGGCCGTACCAGCCGGCGGGTCATTATGCGCAGCTGCAGTTCCCGGACCGCGACTATGCGGCGAGCCGGGAGGAGGAGCAGTGGCGTCGCGGCGTGTACATGCATTGGCAGCGTACGTTCCTGCACCCGATGCTGGCGAACTTCGACGCCCCGGCGCGCGATGAGTGCGCGGCGCAGCGCGTGGTGAGCAACACCCCGCAGCAGGCGCTGACGCTCCTGAACGACCCGACCTTCGTTGAGGCGGCGCGGCTGTTCGCGGCGCGGCTGCTGGGCGAGCCGGCCGCGGGCGACGACGCGCGGTTGGGGCGGGCGTTCCAGCTGGCCGTCGCGCGGGAGCCGCGGGAGGCCGAGCGCGGCGGCCTGCGGACGCTCCTCGCGGCGCAACGCGAGCATTACCGGGGGCAACCGGAGGAGGCGCGCAAGCTCCTCGGGGTGGGCTTCGCGCCCACGCCGACGGGCGATGTCGCCGAGCACGCGGCCTGGACGCAGGTCGCGCGGGTGATCCTGAACCTGCAGGAGACCATTACCCGATACTGAAACCTGGCGCGTTCCGCCGACCTGACCTTTTCCCGATGGATCCCACTGCCCACGCCCTGAGCGTCAACCGGCGCGCCTTCCTCACGCAGAACGCCTACGGCTTGGGCGGGCTGGCGTTTGCCCTCTTGCAGCAGCGTCTGGGGGCGGCCCCGGCCGCGAGCGCGGGCGGGCGGCCGCCGGGGTGGCACGGGGCGCTGGCAGCGCCGCATTTCCCGGTAAAGGCGAAGCGGGTGATCTTCCTGTGTATGGCCGGTGGGCCGTCGCAGTTCGAGACCTTCGATTGGAAGCCGAAGCTGAAGGAGCTGCACGGGCAGCCGTTTCCCGAGTCGTTCACCGCGGGCCAGCAGTTGGCGCAGCTGCAGAACACCGAGTTGAAGGCGCGCGGGGCCTTCACGGGGTTCGCGCGGCACGGGCGCGCGGGCATCGAGATCAGCGAGTTGTTCCCTGAGCTCGGCACCGTGGCGGACGACCTCTGCGTCATCCGCTCGATGCAGACCGAGCAGATCAACCACGACACGGCGCACGCGTTCATGAACACCGGCTCCATCATCAAGGGCCGGCCGAGTATGGGTTCGTGGCTGCTGTATGGGCTGGGCGCGGAGACCCAGAACCTACCGGGCTTCATTGTCCTGACGTCGCAGGGGAAGCTGGGCCTGCAGCCGATTTCGGCGCGGCAGTGGTCGAGCGGCGTGCTGCCGAGCCGGTTTCAGGGCATTCAGTTCCAGTCGCGCGGCGAGGCCGTGCATTACATCGGTAATCCCGACGGTGTCTGCCAGAGCACGCAGCGGCAGGTGGTGGAGGAGATCCGGCGCCTGAACGGCCTGCTGGGCGAGGAGGTGCGCGATCCCGAGGTAGCCACCCGCATCGCGCAGTACGAAATGGCGTTCCGGATGCAGGCGAGCGTGCCGGAGCTGACGGATTTCTCCGGCGAGTCGCCGGCGACGCTCGAGCAGTACGGCATCAAGGAGCCGGGCGACGGCAGCTACGCCTCGAACTGCCTCCTCGCGCGGCGGCTCGCCGAGCGCGGGGTGCGGATGATCCAGCTGTACCACCGGGCGTGGGACCATCACGCGGAGCTCGAGCGCGGGATGCGTTCGGGGGCGAGCGAGGTTGACCGGCCCACGGCGGCCCTGATTAAGGATCTGAAGCAGCGGGGGATGCTCGACGACACCCTGATCCTGTGGGGCGGGGAGTTTGGGCGTACCCCGATGGGGCAGGGCACGGGCCGCGACCACCACATCCTGAGCTTCAGCGTTTTCATGGCGGGCGGGGGCGTGAAGGGTGGGATGGCCTACGGGGCGACCGACGAGCTGGGTTACCGGGCGGTGGAGAACGTGGTGAACGTGCACGACCTCCACGCGACGATGCTGGCGTTGTTGGGTATCGACCACCGGCGGTTGAACACCAAGTTCCAGGGCCTCGACGTGCGCCTGACCGGCGTCGCCGGCGAGGTGGTGAAGGACCTCATCGCTTGAGGTGGGAGGGCCAGATGTAGCCGGGGCGCGCCGCCCCGGTCACGGCAGGCGGTAGTTCTGGCCGCGAAGCCTTGCTCGAGACGGGGCACGACGCCGAGGCTCGATTGGCTTTCGTCGGTCACGGCCGGGGCGACGCGCCCCAGCTACACCAAACCGCTGGGGTTCGTGATGGGCGGCAGGCCCAAGCACCTCGGCTACACCAAACCCGAAGCGGAGCTAGCCCGCCGAAGCCGTGGCCAAGGTGGACCCTAGAACTTCAGGTGTTTCACCGTCAGGCCGCGATTAATGAGCTGCTTCAGCGAATCGATGCCGATCCGCAGGTGGTCCGTCACGAAATGCTCGTCCACGTGGCGGTCGCTCTCCGCCGTTTTGATGCCCTCGGGCATCATCGGCTGGTCCGAGACCAGCAACAGTGCCCCCGTCGCGATCTCATTGAAGAAACCGGTCACGAAGATGGTCGCGGTCTCCATATCGATGCCTAGGGCCCGCACCTTGCGCAGGTACTGCTTGAACTCCTCATCGTGCTCCCAGACGCGGCGGTTGGTGGTGTAAACGGTACCCGTCCAATAGTCGCGGTTATGATCGCGGATGGTGGTCGAGATGGCCTTCTGCAGGGCGAAGGCGGGCAGGGCGGGAACCTCCGGCGGCAGGTAGTCGTTGCTCGTACCTTCCCCGCGGATGGCGGCGATCGGCAAAATCAGGTCCCCGAGCCCGGCGCGGTGCTTAAGGCCGCCGCACTTGCCGAGGAAGAGCACCGCCTTCGGGTGGATCGCCGAGAGCAGGTCCATAATCGTCGCCGCGGTCGCGCTCCCCATCCCGAAGTTGATGACGGTGATGTTGTCCGCGGTGGCGCTGGGCATCGGCTTGTCGCGGCCGCGGACCGGGACCCGGTGCCACTGAGAGAACAGGTGGACGTAGCGATCGAAGTTGGTGAGCAGGATGTACTCCCCGAACTCGTTTAGCGGCACGCCGGTGTACCGGGGCAGCCAGTTTTGGACGATCTCCTCGCGGGTCTGCATAGCGGAGGCTGGCCCGGAACGAGCGGCGGGGCACGCCAATTCCGGCGAGGACGCGGTTAGAAGAGGCCGTTGGCGACGACGCCCACGGCGGTGATCGGGCCGGTGTCGTCGAGGTTGTCGATCGCGCGATCGGCCTTCTTCAGAAGGGCGCGGGTTTCACGGACGAGCGAATCGTCCTTGAGCAGTTGGCCGAGCGTGCCGCGGCCCTGCGCGAGCTGTTCGGAGACTTCGCGCAGGCTGGCGAGAGAGGCTTTGAGGTCGTCGGCGGCCTTCTGGTCGTAGACGAGCGCGCCGAGGGTGCCGCGGCCGCGTTTCACCTCGGCCACGAGCTCTTCCGCATTGGCGAGGAAACTGCGGGCCTGGGTGGCGCCCTGCTTCAGTTCGGTCACCCCGGCCAACAGTTCATCGTGGAGGCGGGAATCGTTGAGGAGGCGGCCGAGGGTGCCCTCGCCGCGGTTCACCTTATCGGTGATCTGCTGCAGGTTGGCGGTGGTGCGGCTGAGGTTTTCGCGGTTCTCGGTGAGGATGGTATCGACCTTCTGGAGGAGCCCGGGCTGGCGGCTGTCCCCATTGAGGGAAGTACCGAGGCCACCGAGGGCGCCCTCCAGCTTGCGGCCGAGGTCGCCGAGCTGGGCCATCACGCTGTTGAGGTCCGCGGTGGCGGCGGTGCGGATCTCCCCGCCCGCGGGCAGGAAGGGTGCGGCCTCGGTGCCGAGGTCGATGCTGACGTATCCCGTGCCGATGAGGCCTTGGGTGACGATTGTAGCGGTGGCATCGGCTTTGATCCGCTTATCGGAGTCGATGCGGAGGACGGCCTCAGCGCGGCGGCCGGCGAGGCGCGTGAGGGCGACGTCGCCGATCTTCACCCCGGCCATCCGGACGTCGTCGCCGGCCTTGAGTTCCTTCAGGCTATCGAAGCCGGCGACCAGCTGGTAGCCCTTGTCTTTGAACCAGAGTTTGCCGCCGCTGAGCGTCTCGTAGGTGACCCAAATGAGGGACATCCCGAGGAGGAAGAACAGGCCGACGCGGGCGGTTTGTTGCGGGTTGGTCGTCATATCAGGTCTCCAGGTGCTTGAAGCGGGGATTTTCGAGATCGATGCGGGGATTGAGGAAGTCAGCCACGCGGGGGTCGGTGGGCTGGCGGAGGTCGGCGGGCGGGCCGAGGAAGATCAGTTCCCCGCCCATCAGAATGCCCACGCGGTCTGCGATCGCGAGGGCGAGGTCGCGGTCGTGGGAGACCACAATGGACGTGACTTGGTAACGCTGCCGGAGGGTGGCGATGATTTCCGTGATCGTGGCGGACATCACCGGGTCGAGCTCGCTGGTGGGTTCGTCGTAGAGGAGCAGTTGCGGCTCCATCACGAGGGCGCGCGCGATGGCGACGCGCTTCTTCATCCCGCCGGAGAGTTCGGCCGGGAACTTATGGGCGGCGTTCTCAAGCGAAAGGATCTGGAGGGCGCGCATCACCCGGTCGCGGATGGCGGCCTCGTCGCCCAAGCGGTGCTCGCGAGGGTAGAGGGCGAGGTTGTCGTAGACCGAGAGTGAGTTGAAGAGGGCGCCGGCTTGGAAGACTAGGGCCATCCGAACCCGTTCGCGGGTGGTGGGGTCGGCGCCGTCGAGGCCGGCAACCGTGGTCTGGCCCGCGGAGGGGCGTTCGAGGCCGACGAGGTGCTTGAGCAGCACGCTTTTGCCGGAGCCGCTGGGGCCCATCAACACGAAGATCTCCCCGGGTTGGACGGTGAAGGAGACCCCGCGCAGGACCTCGAAGGTCCCGAAGCGCTTGGAGAGGCCTTCGACGGTGACGCCGACCGCGGGGGCCGCGCCGGGCAGGGGGGAGTTGGAGTTCGCGTCGGGCATCACATCAGCGCCTTGGTGACGAAGAAATCGAGCACCAGAATGAGGATCAGGGAGGTGACGACGGCGCGCGTGACGGAGGCGCCGATCTCGCGGGGGCCACCGCGGGTATTGAGGCCGATGTTGCAGCAGACTAGGACCACCGTGAGACCGAAGACCTCTGCCTTGATTAAGCCGTTCAGGACATCACCGAAGTCCATATATTGGCGGAGGTTAGCGAAGTAGGAAGCGGGTTCGATCGAGATGAAGTGGGTGTATTTGGACACGATCGCACCCCCGAACCAGCCGACGAGGTCGGCCATAATGGTGAGGACGGGCATCATCGTGAGGACGGCCGCGATGCGGGGGAGGACGAGCATCCGTTCCGGGGGGATGTTCATCGTTTCGAGGGCGTCGACCTCTTGGTAGACCTTCATCGAGGCCAGTTCGGCGGCGATGGCGGATCCGACGCGGCCGGCGAGGAGGACGGCGGCCATTACGGGGCCGAGTTCCCGGGCCATCGTGAGGCCGACGAGAGCGCCGATAAACTGTTTGTAACCAACATTTTCACCGGCGTGGCCGGATTGGAGCGCCAGGACGCTGCCGATGAAGAAACTGAGGATCCCGACGATCGGCATCGTGGTGTAGCCGATCAGGTGGCATTGCTCGATGAACCGTCCGAATTGCCGCGGGAGGCTGGGGACGTGGCGCAGGGTACGAGCGAGCAGGAGGAGGGTGCTGCCGGTGCCGTGCAGCACCTGGAAAATCGGGGTGGGGAGCCACGTGAGCAGGCGGTCGGTCACCGAGGGGGTGCCGACGGCGGCGGGCGGGGAGGAAAGGGAGGTGGTGGACACGGAGGTCAGGGCTGGGACGGCGGGGTCCGCTCGAAGTCACCGAAGGCTAGGCGCCAGGCCCCGTTGGCCGAGCGGTGGAAGGCGAGGAGGCCGGCCCCGAGGCTGAGGCGGGTGGCCTCGCCGCTGCGGACGACCCCGAGGATGGGTCCGAGGTGGAATTCGTGGTGGCGGGCGGGTTTGTCAACCTGCCAGGTCACGGCGTCCCAGAGCAGGGAGGTCCGGCTGCGGCCGGGGGCGGGGGCGTCGTGGCGGGCGAGGGCGAAGAGGGGGCCCCAGGTGCGGCGGACGCGGGGGTCGCCGGGGAGAAGGGGTTCGAGGGGGCTGAGGAGTTGCCATTGGCGTTGGCCCGCGCCGTTGTCCCAGCCGCTCCAGAGGGGCCAGACGTGGGTGAGGGAGGCGGCGGGGGCCTTGGGGCGGTCGGGCCGGGTCTGGGTTTCGCGCCAGTAGGGCAGGTAGAGGAATTGGTGGCGTTCGCGGAGGATGCCGTGGTCCAGCCAGCGGGCCTGGCGCCAGAGCGGCCAGAGGATCCACGTCTTTTCGGCGTCGGGCTGGCGGGAATGAGAGTAGAACGGGGCCCAACGGTTGATGGCCTGCTGGTCGCCGCGGCCTTGGACGAGCAGGGGCCAAAGGTAGCGCGTTTCGGTGTAGGCGGGGAGGGGTGCCTGATGGCGGGTGCGGCCGAAGAGGGGCCAGAGGAAGTCCTCGTTGTGGAAGCCTGGACCGCTAGCGGTGGCGTAGAACGGGAGGAAGCCCTCGTTGCGGCGGGGTGGGGTGCCGGCGGGAGCCTCGGGCGGGGGCGGCTGCAGGCGGGTGAAGCCTAGGGGCCAGAGCACGTGGGTGCTGGTGCCTTCGGGGCCGGATTCCGTGCCGTAAAGGGGCCAGAGGGCCCAGCCGGAGCGGGTGCCGCGGGTGAGGCGCACGAAAGGCCAGGGCAGGTACGTGGTGGTGGCGCCCCGGCGCTTCACCTCGGCGTGGAGCGGAAAGAGCGTCCAGGACGCTTCCTCGAGCCACAGTTTGTTGCGGACGGTGCCGTGGAGGGGGAAGAGCGCCCGATAGTTCAGGTCGGGTTCGGCGGAGGTGCGCTGGAACCAGAAGGGGTAGACGTCCAGTTCGCGCTCGGTCGCGGGCCTGGGGCCAGTAGCCGCACCGCCGTGGCCGCGGGCGACTTCGAAGACGCTCCAGCGGTAGCCGCCGGGGTCCTGGCGGAGGCTAAAGAGCGGGAAGAGCAGGTGCGTCTCGTGACGTTGGCCGCCGGGGGCGGTGGCTTGGGTGAACAGGGGGCGCCAGCCGCTTTCCGCGCCGGAGCCGGGACCGCCGTCACGAGCGAAGAAGAACGGCCCGAGGGCCTGCATTTCCTGGAGGGCGGCGCCGGGAGGGTGGCGTTCGACGATCAGAGGCCAGAGGTTGAGCTCGCGGGGCCGGGCGGCGTCCGTGCGCGCGGCCTCGCCGGCCGGTAGGGACCCGGCGAAGGGCAGGAGGGCAAGGGCGAGCAGGCGGCGCATTGGGTGCGGCGGAAGGAAGGTGCGGAAGGGTTAACTTCAACCAACGGGAGGCAGGCGGCAAATCCTATGTCGCACGCAGGGAAAGCCACGGGGGCAAGGAGTTCCGCGCGGGCGGGCCGTTCGGCGTGGAATCCCGTTGCGCGCGGGGTGGGGGCTCTGGCAATCCGGGGCGATGCCGTCCGTGCCGTCCGCCGTTTTCGCCTTCGGGTGCAAGGAGGCGGGATGCGCCTGAGCGGCGGCGTGGCCCGCGGGATCCCGCTGGTGGTGCCGCCCGGCGACCGGGTGCGGCCAGCGACCGACGGGATGCGGCAGGCGGTGTTTTCCAGCCTCGCGGCTCTCGTGCCCGGCGCGACCTGCCTAGACCTGTTCGCGGGCACTGGCTCCTACGGCCTCGAAGCGCTGAGCCGGGGGGCGGCGCGGGTCGTGTTCGTCGAGCGTAACCCCAAGGTGATCGGCTGTTTGCGTCGCAACCTGGCGGCCGTGGAACGCAGCCTCGGCACCCCGCTGGAGGCCGCGGGGCGGGCCCTGATCGCGGCCGGCGACGCCACGACCTTCACGCCCCCCGGGGAGGCGCCG
>JBILWD010000102.1:0-11015 GCA_044370095.1 Opitutaceae bacterium
GCTTGGGCGCCCGTCGGACCAGCAGCGCCGCGAGCAACGCGAGCGGCGCCGCGAGGGCGACGTACATCCGGTGTTCCGCGATCGTCTGCGAGGCCACTGGTACGAGGCTGGAGGACGGCGCCAGGCACAGGAAGAATGCGCCGCCCGCGAAACCGAAGGGATGCCCGCGCCAGACGCCCCAGCCAGACGCCGCCAGCAGGACCAGTACCAGCAGTCCCGGCGCGAGCGCGCCGGGCAGGGTTGCGACGACCGGACCGTGATCAAACGTGAGCGGGTGGGGCCAGAGGACGTGCCCAAGGTAGCCGGCCACGGCCTCCCCTTGGGTAACGAGGTAGGCGCCGGTCCCAATGGTGCTGTCCCAGCCCGCGGTGCCGCCACGTCCGGCCCCGGCGGCTACCAGCAGGCCCAGCGGGATCCAGCCTGCTGCCAGCGCCAGGTAGTAGCCGGCGCGGGCGCGCCAGGCACCGCGCCAAGACCCGGCCACAAAACACCGATCGTAAAGGGCCACCAGCAGGGGCAGCCCCGCCGCGCTTTCTTTCGCGAGTAAGGCAGCGAGGGAAGCCGCGGCGGAGAGGGCCAGCCAGGGACCGGGCCGCGGACCGTCCACTCCCCGGGCAAAAGCCGCCAGCGCGCCCAGCATCCCCAGCCCGGCGAGCACCTCCGCCCGTTGCACCACGTACACCACCGCCGTCAGGGCCAGGGGGTGCACGAGCCAGAGGAGGCCGGTCCAAGCGGCCGCGGTCGCCGCCGGCCCCGGCCCGAATCGCAGGCGCACTAGGGTCCGTTGCACTACGCCGGCCAAGAGCCAGGCCGCCGCCCCGTGCAGGAAGAGATTGCCCAGCCGGAGGGCGGCCGGTGACGAGAGGCCCGCCGCGACCTGCAGCGCGAAGGACCAGGCCGCGAGCGGGCGTCCACGCAGGGTCTCGCCCGGATCTGTCCCCGGCCGCCAGGCCTCCCCCCAGCCGGCTGGCCCGGCGACCTGGCGGGCGAATTCCAGTGCCGGGAGGTCGTCCAGCACCAGCGGTCCCGGCAGGGCCGGCAGTACCGCCAGCGCCACCAGCAACGCCCCGGTGGCGCCCAGAACCAGCCGGCGCGCGGTTCCCCCCGTGGTCGGACGGGCCGACGGGCTGGGGGGAGGGGCGGAGGGCATGGGCAGGCGAAGCAAGGGGGCAGGGGGGCGCGAGGGAAACCTTTTCGCGGCGGGTTGGCGTCAAGTTACGGTTGGGTCAAAGCCGGCTTGCCCCGGAATCGCGCCGCCCGCCGCCTTGACTCCCCCGGGGTCGGAGGCTGACCTACCGGTTTGGGCCTACACCGAACCAAACCAAGCGTATGCAAACTCCGTTCCTCCGACCTCTGATCACGCTGCTGACCCTCTGGGTCGGCCTCCTCGTCCCGTCCGCGCGGGCGCAGCTCACCACCGCCGGCATCTCGGGCCTGGTCCGCGACACGACGGGTAAGCCGGTCGCCGGCGCCACCGTCAGCGCGGTCTACGCCCCGACCAACGCGCGGTTCTCCGCCGTGACGTCCGAGGGCGGCCGCTATAACTTCCGGGGTCTCCCGGTCGGCGGGCCCTACTCCCTGACCGCCACCGCGGCCGGCTTTAGCGGCACCCCCTCCTCGGAGGTGTTCACGCAGCTGGGCACCGACATCGACGTCAATATCACCCTCAAGTCCGACGTCGTCGTGCTGGAGCGCTTTGTCGCCTCCGCCTCGAAGTCCGACCTCGACGGCTCCGCGACCGGCGCGGGCGTCACCCTTTCCTCCGAGCGCCTGGAGTCCCGCCCCACGTCCGAACGCTCTCTCGCGGATATGATCAGTGCGTCCCCGCTGGTCACCCTGCGCGAGACCTTCGGTGACCGCGAGGAGTCCCAGATCACCGCGCTGGGCCAGAACAACCGCTACAACTCGATCCAGATCGACGGCTCGCGGATCAACGACCTCTTCGGTCTGAACGGCACCGGCCTCGCCTCCTTCTTCAATCCGCTCTCGCTCGACACCATCGAGCAGCTCGCGGTGCAGGTCTCGCCCTATGACGTCCGCCAGGCCGGCTTTACCGGCGCGTCGATCAACGCCGTCACCAAGTCCGGCACCAACCAGTTCCGCGGCTCGGTCTACACCTACTTCCGCGGCGACGAGTTGCTCGGCTTCAAGCTCCAGGGCTACAATCCCCGCGAGAACGCCCTCAACGGCACCAAGTTCACGCCCCGGCTCGAGCGCCAGACCCTCGGCGCCACCCTCGGCGGCCCGATCCTGAAGGATCGCCTCTTCTTCTTCGTCTCGTACGAGGACTTCGAGAGTACCAGCGCCGGCCGCGACCCGCTGTTCCTCACCGGTCAGGAAGCGCAGATCCTGCAGCGCCTCGGCCAGATCTCCCAAGCTGCCGGCCGGACCATCAACTGGGGCAATGCCGTTACCGGCCAGACCGCGAACGTCGCTTCCGACAAGAAGTTCAGCGCCAAGGTCGACTGGAACATCAACGCCGACCACCGCCTGAGCCTCCGCTACACCACCACCGAGGGCGAGGTGCCGCAGTTCGGCAATTTCGCGAGCTCCTCGCTGACGCTCAATGGCGTCTCCGCGGGTATCACCACCGCGTCCGACGGTCACTTCTACGCCCAGACCCGCGAGGAGAAGACCATCGCCGGCCAGCTGAACAGCCAGTGGACCCGCAACCTCTCCACCGAGCTGAAGTACTCCTCGACCAAGCAGGACCAGCAGACGCCGCTGAATACGGTGTCCCCGATGATCCTCATCGCCGGCGTCCCCGGCGTGAACCAGGTCAACGGGTCGACCATCACCAATGGTGGTTACGTGGCGGGTACCGAGCAGTTCCGCCACGGCAACGTGATCGCAGTGGACAGCCAGCAGATGAGCGCGATCGCGACCTACGCGTGGAAGAACTTCGTCTTCTCCGGTGGCTTCGAGCTCGAGCAGTCCGATTTCTACAACCTCTTCCGCCAAGGCTCCTATGGCCGCGTCGCCTACCGGACCTTCGCGGACTTCCTCGCGGATACCAACGCGGTCATCGAGCGCAACGCGTATGACCCCGCCGCCCGCCCCGTCGCCGACATCTCGGACCTGACCACCACCGGTCTCTTCGCCCAGGCGAAGTGGGACGTGAATGCGCGGCTGTCCCTCACCGGCGGCGTGCGCGTCGAGTTGGTCGACACGAGCATCCGCCCCGCCCTGAACCAAGCCTTCCTGGCCGCGACGGGCTTCCGCAACGATGCCACCCCAGATGGCACGATGAGCTTCTCGCCGCGCCTCGGGTTCAACCTCGCGCTCGACGAGGAGCGCCGCCTGCAGGTTCGCGGTGGCGTCGGCCACTTCTTCGGCCGCGCCCCCTGGGTCATCTTCTCGAACTCCTTCGGCCAGACCGGCGTAGGCGGCTTCACCCTCGCCTCGGCGCAGGGTGAGCTCCCGAACACGCTGACCGGCTACCTCCGGACCGCCTTCGATCCCGCCAACCCGATCGGCACGGGCCGCGACGTCCCGACGCTCCGCCGTGAGGTCAACTGGATCGACGAAGGCACCGAGCTGCCCCAGACTTGGCGCGCGAACCTCGCGATCGAGCGCAAGGTCCCCCTCTTCGACTCCGTGCTCGGCTTCGAGGTGGTGCACAGCGTCATCGACCAGGCGCTGTTCGTGACCAACGAAAACATCCGCGCCACCACCGTCGGCGCCGATGGCCGCCAGCGCTTCGCGGGCAATCCGTCGACGGCGGCCAACGCCCGCTTCGCCGGGTACACCACGCTGATCCGCGTGCGCAACGCCTCCGTCGGTGAGTCGACCTACTTCTCGCTCAACTGGTCCCGCCCGGTGAAGCAGAAGTGGGGCTTCGACCTCTCCTATACGCACGGCTCCGCGACCGAGGCCCAGGCGATCGGCCAGACCACCGCCGGTGGCCAGTGGAACCGCAACGTGGTGTTCAACCAGAACACGGTCACCAAGGGCACGGCGGACTTCGAGATCCGCCACCGCGTGCTGGCGGCGGTCACCCGCGACGTCGAGGTCATCAAAGGCCAGCGCACGCGTGTTTCGGTCTCCTACGAGGGCCGCACCGGCAACCCCTATAGCTGGGTCTTCGGCGGCGACCTCAACGGCGATAGCGTCTCCTTCAACGATACGGTCGCGGTGCCCAGCGGCGCCAGCGATCCCCGCTTCGACTTCTCCGGGATGACCCCGGCGCAGCGTGACGCCTTCCTCTCGTTCGTGCAGGGCAGCGAGCTCTCAGCTTACGCTGGTGGCATCGCCCCGAAGAACGCGTTCACCGAGCCGTGGGTCAACCGCCTCGATCTGAAGGTCGCGCACAACATCCCCCTCGCCGGCCGCGTGCGCCTCGATCTGTTCTTCGACTTCATCAACCTCGGGGCCTTCCTCAGTAAGGACTTCTTCGACTACAATGAGGTCTCGCCCTTCCTAAGCAACGGCGTGTTCCGCACCCGCACCCTCACCAACGCGACTGCCTATGGTACGGACGGCCGCATCCGCCCGACCTACACCTCGGAGCCGGTCGGTTTCAACATCGAGAACGGGATGTCCCGCTGGCGTATCCAGCTGGGGGCGCGGCTCAGCTTCTGAGCCCCGGCTGAGACTAGCCACGCGAGGCGGGCTGCCCCCGGGCGGCCCGCCTTTTTTTGCGCCCTTCCGGGTCGCCGTGCCGGCGCTCACTACCCCCGCGGTCAGGGCTGTTTCCCGGCCTTGTCGCCGGATTCTGGCGACATCCGGAAGGCCTCCCCGCCCCCCTCCGGCCGGCCTCCGCCGGGGGCGGCGTAAAAGCTCGACGGATACACGCGGCGGCGCGCCGGAAAGGCGGAAAAGCAGGGTATTTTGCGGCAAGCAGATTTTTAGGGAAAAATTACGGTCTTTTTCGCGTCCGCGATTGACGGCTCCGGACTCGATTCCCATAGGTTGTGGCAGGCGCGAGGAATGACCACAGCCTATTGTGGTCAAGAGGGCGTCAATAACTTCCAACAACTTAGCATCGCCCCCCGCTCCCGCGTCCCTGAAAAGCCCTTCTTCTCGCCCGTTTCCGACCATTCCCGCACCATGCAGAAAACCTTCCAGATCGGCGCCAAGTCCTTCGTCCTCGACCATTCCAAGGCCGAGGCCGCCTTCTCCGCCAAGCAGGTGATTAACGGTCGGGAATCGATGACCTTCAACCTGCTGCCGCTCAAATACCAGTGGGCCTACGAACTCTACCGGACGATGAAGGCCAACCACTGGGAGCCGGAGGACATCCCGATGGGCAAGGACATCGAGCAGTGGCGGGATGAGAAGACCGTCTCGGAGGTGGAGCGCTGGATCATCCGGATGGGCATAGGCTACTTCTCCGCGGCGGAGGGGATCGTCGGGGACAACATCCAGCACGTGGTGCGGGAACTGGTGACGGCCCCGGAACTCAAGCTGGTCTTGGGCCGCCACGCCCACGAGGAGAACATCCACGCGGATTCCCTCCTGTACATGATCTCCTCGCTGCAGATCAACCCGCACGAGTGCGAGGCGATGTTCGAGGACATCCCGACGATCGTGCGCAAGAACGAGTTTGTGACCCGCACCTCCCGGGCGCTGCGCCGGGACCTCGACCTGACGCGGCCGGAGAACAAGCGCCTGCTCGCCCGCAACGTCTTCGTCTTCGGCCAGTGTATGGAGGGCACCCAGTTCTACGGGCTCTTTGGGATGGTCCTCTCCCTCTACCGCCAGAACAAGTTCCCGGGCATCGGCCAGATGTTCCGTTACACCCTGCGCGACGAGTCCAACCACATCGAGGTCTTTCGGAACCTCTTTATGGACCTGGTCGACGAGAACCGCGAGATCTGGACGCCCGAGTTTAAGGACGAGCTCCGCGGCCTGATGCACGAGGCGGTCGAGCTGGAGAAGGAGTTCATTCGCGACTGCCTGCCGGTGAACTCGATTGGCCTGTCCGCCGACGATTTCATCACCTACATCGATTACATCGCTGACCGCCGGCTCGAGAGCTGCGGGCTGGCGCCGCTTTCGCCAGGGGTGAAGAATCCCCTGCCTTGGCTGGCCGAGATGATGGACATCAAGAAGGAACAGAACTTCTTCGAGGGTCGCGTCACGGAGTACCAGAAGGCCTCCGCCCTCAACCCGGTGCGCGACGACGACCTCTGAGCCTCTGTCCTAGCCCCTCCGCCCCGTCCAGTCCCCGCCCGCCTCACCGTTTCCCAGCCCCTCCGCGTTGGAGGGGCTCACGTTTTTTTCCCCCTGTTTCCGCCGTCTCGCCCCGCCGCTATGAGTCATCCTTCGCTCGCCCACGATCTCGCCCTCAAACGCACCGTTCACGCCCCGGTCGAGCAGAAGCCGCATTACGCGTGGCGCGACGTGATCGCGGGTCAGGGCATCACGGTGCCCGAGATCGTACTCCTGTGCCCGCACGGGGAGGAACGCTTCGCACTGGCAGAGGTGGCCGACACCCTCGGGAAGGCGCTGACTAACGTCCATTTGGCGCGCGGCGAGAAAGAGATCTTCACCGAGCAAAACCGCCTTTGGGTGGCCAAGATTTGCCGTGAGGTCGCCGGTCACCTCGCCGAACTCGCCCGGCGGCAGGCGCCAGTGCGGCTCTCACTCGACGCCCTCTACGAGCTGATCGAGAAGACCCTGGTCGACAACAACGCCTATTTCGTCGCCAAGAGCCTCCTCCTCAATCGCGCTCGTAAGATCGCGGTGGACCGCGAGGCGGCCGCCGTCTCGACCCTGCGGGTGATCCGGCGTAACAATCAGGTCGTTCCTTGGAGCGAGCACAAGGTCGAGATCGCGGTGCGAAAGACCTTTCTTTCGCTGCAGCGAGATTCCGCCCCCGCCGTCGCCATCACGCGGGCGGTCTCCCAGCGGGTCCATTCCTCGAAGCAATCCTTCATCCACATCGAGGAGATTCAGGATATGGTGCAGGAGGAACTGATGAAGGCCGGGCACTTCAAGGTGGCCGAGGCCTACATCCTGTTCCGGGCCCAGCGCGCCGCCGCCCGAGACCTCGGGCTGGACGTGCCCGCCGTGGCCGCGACGCCCGAGGCTACCCCCGCCGCCGGCCAAGCCTCGATGATCGTGGTCAAGAAGGCCGACGGCAGCAACGTGTTCTGGGACGGCGCCGACCTCCGCCGCCGCATCGAGTTCGCCCGCATTGGCCTGGACCTCTGTCTCTCCAACGACGAGATCGAGTCCGAGCTGCGCCGCTCGGTCTATGACCAGATCAGCCAGAAGGACCTCGACGCCACCATTGTCCTCAATTCGAAGACCCTGATTGAGCGGGATGCCGACTTCGCCAAGTTCGCCGGACGCATTCAGCTGACCTACATCTATGAGGAGGTCCTCGGCTGGGACATTATGCGCGATGGCATCGGCGCGCTGAAGGCGGCCCACCAGCGCGGTTTCCGCAAGTACCTCGAGCACGGGGTCGCCATCAAGCGGCTGAATCCCCGCCTGCTCGATTACGACCTCTCCCGCCTGGCTGCGATCCTCGACCCCTCGTCCGATCTGGAATTCGACTTCCTCGGTATCCAGACCCTCTACGATCGCTACCTGATCATCGACAAGACCCGGAAGCCGTCCCGCCGCCTTGAGACGCCCCAGTATTTCTGGCTGCGCGTGTCGATGGGGCTGATGCTGGACGAACAGGGCGACCGCGAGGCCCGCGTCGCGGGGCTCTATGAGCTCTACAAGAGCCGCCGCTTCTGCAGCAGCACGCCGACGCTCTTCAACTCCGGCACGCTCCATTCCCAGCTCTCCTCCTGCTACCTCTACTACGTCGATGATTCCCTCGAGAGCATTATGCTCCGCGGCATCGCCGACAACGCGTTCCTCGCGAAGTGGGCGGGCGGCCTCGGCGGTTCTTGGACCGCGGTCCGCGGCACCGGGGCGCACATCTCCGGTACCAACGGCGAGTCGCAGGGCGTCATCCCCTTCCTGAAGCTCCACAACGACCAACTCGTCGCGGTGAATCAGGGCGGCAAGCGCAAGGGCTCCGGCTGCGCCTACCTCGAGACCTGGCACAACGACATCTTTGAGTTCCTCGAGCTCCGCAAGAACACGGGCGACGATCGCCGGCGGACGCACGATATGAACACGGCCAACTGGATCCCGGACCTGTTTATGAAGCGGATGGAGGCCCGCCAGCATTGGACCCTGTTCCGCTCCAATCAGGTGAAGGACCTGCACGAGCTCTACGGGGCCGCCTTCGAGCGCCGCTACCTCGAGTACGAGCGCCTCGCCGAGGAGGGCAGCATCCACGGCCAGAGGATCGAGGCGCTGGAGCTCTGGAAGAAGATGCTCTCGATGCTCTTCGAGACCGGCCACCCCTGGATCACCTTCAAGGACGCCTGCAACCTGCGCTCGCCGCAGGACCACGTTGGGGTGATCCACTCCTCCAATCTCTGCACGGAGATCACCCTTAACACGAGCAACGAGGAGACCGCCGTCTGCAACCTCGGCTCCGTGATCCTCGACAGCCACCTCAAGCCCGACGGCTCGCTGGACCACGAGAAGCTGCGCGAAACCGTCCGCACCGCGGTGCGCGCCCTCGACAACGTCATCGACATCAACTTCTACCCGACCGAGGCGGCCAAGGTTTCCAACCTGCGCCACCGTCCGATCGGGATGGGGGTGATGGGCCTGGCCCACGCCCTTTACCTCCGCGGCCACCCCTTCGCCTCCCCGGAGGCGGTGGAGTTCAACGACGAGGCGATGGAGGCGGTCGCCTTCTATGCCTACGAGGCGAGCTCCGACTTGGCCGCGGAACGGGGCACCTATTCCAGCTACAAGGGTTCGAAGTGGGACCGCGGGCTACTGCCTCAGGATACCCTCGACCTGCTGGAGAAGGAACGCGGCCTGCCCGTGGAGGTGCCGCGCGGCGGCCGGATGGACTGGACGCCCCTCCGCCAGAAGATCGCCCGGCAAGGGATGAGGAACTCCAACTGCCTCGCGATCGCGCCCACCGCGACCATCTCGAACATCACGGCCACTTCGCCCTGCATCGAGCCGACCTATAAGAACCTCTTCGTCAAATCGAACCTCTCGGGTGAGTTCATCGTCCTGAATCCCTTCCTCGTAAAGGACCTCAAGGCCCGCGGCCTGTGGGACCAGGATATGATCGACAACCTGAAGTACTTCGATGGCGAGCTGAAGGACATCGAGCGCATCCCCGCCGACCTCAAGGCCAAGTACCTCACCGCCTTCGATATCGACCATAAGTGGATCCTCGACGCCGCCGCCCGCCGCCAGAAGTGGATCGATCAGGCCCAGTCGGTAAACCTCTGGATCAAGACGCCCGACCTCAAGACCCTGAGCCATATGTACCGGCACGCGTGGCACGCGGGGCTCAAGACCACGTACTACCTCCGCAGCCTCGGGGCCTCCAATATCGAGAAGGCCACCGTCGCCGCCAAGAAGGAGGTCCGGGGTATCGCCGGTGAGGCCGAAGCCAAGCCCGCCGCCAAGCGGGAATTCTCCGAAGAGGAGAAGAAGGCCTGCAGCATCGAAGCGATGCGCCGCGGGGAAACCTGCGAAGCCTGCCAGTAGGCCTCCGGTCAGAGCAGCCCCGGGCGGCGTGGTCCACTCCGCCGTTCTCGGGGCCCTCGGTTGCGTAAAGTCGGGCGACACCGCCCGACTTTTTCTTTGGCCAGACTAACTCCCTGCAAATCGCAGAGTTGGGCATTTGGTAAGGATCCTTATCGCCAAATTATGGCGGTAATTTTGACACTTCGGTACGGCCTCGAACCCGGCCGGCGCAAAGAAGAGGTTTAATTTAAACGCAACCTATTGACGATAAGTCGCCATCGCGAAGCGAGGTCTAGGCTGGTTCAATTTGTGCAGGATAGGGTTAAAGACCTATCCTGTTATGAAAAGAATATGCACATTTGTTAGGAAATTCGGACTAAGCGCCATTTTGGCGCTACCTTTGTCGGGAGCAACGCTGGTGGTCTCTACCGGCGCGATGGATGCCTGGGACTTGGGTCAGGTGGCGCCGCCGGCCCATTTAGGCGGCTACTCTTTGGTCGCCGCGCTCGCCCAGACGGCGAGCGTGGGCACGGGGGTCGACACGGTGGACTTTCCCGGAGGTCGCCAAGCTGCGTTTGATGGTATGCTGGAGCTGATGCGGATCGGCCAAGGCTGGGAAAAATGGAGCCACGGCTATGGCGGCGACGTCCTGTATTGGGACGAACTGCTGTTGGGCCGATCCACCGTCACGCTGACGCTCCCCGCCGGAACGCGGGTCTTTTCGTTATTTCTGGAACCGAACTTCTTCGGCCCGGCCTCGTTCGCCGTTACTGCCTCGAACGGCGTCGAATCCATCCTGCTCGACGGTTGGTCGGTGGAGGGGGAGGGTGGGGCCCGTGGCCTAGCCTTCGGCGTCCGCGCGGGCGCCCCGGATCTGGTCTCGATCACCTTCTCCGGCCTCAACACGCTTCCCGATGGTTTCGGGTTCGGTGAATTGGCACTCAATGGCGCGCCCCACGTGCCCTCGGTGCCCGACCGGACGGCGACGCTGAGCCTCCTGCTGGGGGCAATGGCGGCCGCGCTGGCGTGGCGCCGGCGTCGGCGGTGGTTCGGCCCGCTGCTCGCGCTTGGCCTAGCGGGTGGGGTGCAGGCGGCTCCGCCAGTAGTGCGGACGGTGCCGTGGGTGGCCAACAAGCCGCTCATCCCCCATTCCACCTACGCGGGGCGCACGATCACCTTGAAGGGGGTCTGCGATCAGGAAGGCGCCAGCCTGCAATGGGCGTGGGATTTCGGGGACGGCGCACCGGTGGCGACCGGGACCGTCACCAATCGGTATGTGCTGGAAGCAACCCACACCTACACCGGATCGATCGGCACGGTGTTCACCGCGCGCCTGACCGTGCACAATTCGACGACGGGGGAGTCCGGATCCGCGGAGTACTACGTGGCGATGGAAGAGAAGACGCTCGCCGCCGAGGTGAATGTCGCGATCGACGAGGGGCTATGGTACCTCCACAAGACGCAGCATCGCTTCACCGCATCCGGGGTGGACTTAGGCGATT
>JBILWD010000103.1:0-11002 GCA_044370095.1 Opitutaceae bacterium
GCTCGCCCCACGGCCCCTATTCCGGACTCCCCACGGACGTCGCGTCCTACGCGGCGGTCCCCGATGAGGAGTTGCGGCGGCGCTACGCGGAAATCACTGCGATGGACCGGGCGCTGGGCGACTTCCGCCGGACCCTTCGGGAGCTCGGTGCCGCCGAGAACACCCTCCTGTGGTACAACTCTGACAACGGCCTGCCCGGCGAGCACAAGGGCGCCTCCTTCGACGGCGGCTGGCGCGGCGCGAAGGGCAGCGTCTTCGAGGGCGGCCTGCGCGTACCGGGCCTGGTCGAGTGGCCGGCCGTGATCCGCACGCCGCGGCGGTCCGCCGTACCGGCGGTGACCTCCGACATTCTCCCCACCGTGCTGGACCTGCTCGGCCTGCCCGCGCCCGCGCGTCCTCTCGACGGCATCAGCCTGCGCCGCCTGTTAATGGACGGAACCCTCGCGGAGCGTCCGCAGCCCATCGGCTTCTGGCGCTATCCGGTGCAGCGGGAGCGGGGCAACCCGCGCTGGATCGACGCGGAGCTGGCGCGCGGGACGACCCCGACCACGCGCAACCCGGCGATCGACTTCCTCAACTACCGCCACCCTGTGGCGCGCACCGAGGGCTTCGGCGGCGAGGCGGCGTGGACGGACAACCGCTTCAAGCTGCACGTGTCCGAAACGGCCGAGACGGCCGATGCGGGGGGCAAGGCGAACGCGAAGCGCAAGGGCCGGGCGGGCTCGGGCGTGCAGCTCTTCGACCTGCTGGCCGACCCGCGCGAAGAGCGGGACGTCGCCGCCGATCACCCCGAGGTGGCAGCCCGGATGCTCCGGGAACTTCACGCTTGGCAACGCTCCGTCGAGGTCAGCCTCACCGGGGCCGACTACCGATGAATCTCTCCCGCTCCTTCCTCCGCCGAGCGCTGTTCGCCGCGCTCCCGCTCCTGCTGCCTTTCGTCGTCCGCCCCGGCCTCGCGGCGGCGCCGGCCGCCCGGCCAAACGTCCTTTGGCTCACAAGTGAGGACAACGGGCCGTTTCTCGGCTGCTACGGCGATCCGCACGCCCAGACCCCGCACCTCGACCAGCTCGCCGCCGAGGGCGTGCGTTACCGCCGCGCGTTCGCAAACGCCCCCGTCTGCTCGAGCGCCCGCACCACACTGATCACCGGGATGTATCCGCCCTCGATCGGCGCCCAGCACCACCGCAGCCGCGTGCCGCTCCCGGCCGGGTTCCAGCTCTACCCGGAGCTGCTCCGTGCCGCGGGCTACTACTGCACCAACAACGCGAAGACCGACTACAACGTCACCCTCGACCGCAAGCCCTGGGATGAGAACGGCCCGCGCGCGCACTACCGGAACCGCCCCGCCGGGCAGCCGTTCTTCGCGATCTTCAACCAGACCTCCAGCCACGAGAGCCAGGTGGCACCCGCCGCGGGCAAGACCACGTTCCGCGTCCCCCCGGAGCGCGTAACGCTGCCGCCTTACCATCCAGACACCCCGGAAATCCGGCGCGACTGGGCGAACTACCACGACCAGATCACGGTGATGGACGGCCAGATGGGTGAACTGCTCGCGGAGCTGGCGCGCGAGGGCCTCGCGGAGGACACCATCGTCTTCTACTACTCGGACCACGCTGGCGCTCTGCCGCGCGGCAAGCGCAACATTCACGACTCCGGGACGCGGGTGCCCCTGATCGTGCGCTTCCCGGCGAAATGGGCCCATCTCGCCCCCGGCGCCCCGGGCTCGTGGGTCGAGCAGCCGGTGAGCTTCGTCGACCTCACCGCGACCCTGCTGGAGCTCTGCGGCGTGCCCGTGCCCGCGAACTACGAGGGCCGTCCTTTCCTCGGGCCGCGCGCGGCGGCGCGCGACGAGGTGTTCCTCTTCCGCGGCCGGATGGACGAGCGCCACGACGTCGTCCGCGCGGTGCGGGACCGCGACCACCGCTACGTGCGCAACTACTCCCCGCACCGCCCGTGGGGCCAGCCGTACTCCTATCCCTTCCAGGTGCTCCCGAGCATGCGGTCGTGGCACGCCGCGTTCCTGGCCGGGAAGTGCGACCCCGTGCAGGCCGCCTACTGGCGCCCAAAACCGCCGGAGGAGTTCTACGCGGTCGCCGCCGATCCCCACGAGGTCCGCAATCTCGCCGACCGGCCCGAGTTCGCGGAGCCACAGCGCGCCCTCTCCGTCAAGCTCCGCGCGCACCTCATCGCGACGCGCGACACCGGCTTTATCCCGGAGGGAATGGCCAAACGCCTCGCCGCCAGCGGCGACCTGATCACCTACGCCCGCGGGCCGGCTTATCCCATCGAGCGGGTCGTCGATCTCGCGGACCTCGCCGCGGCCCGTGACCCGCGCCACCTCGGGGCCCTGCAGGCCGCCCTCGCGGACCCGCATCCGGTGATCCGCTACTGGGGGGCGCAGGGTTGCCTTATCCTTGGGGCGCAGGCCGCGCCCGCCCGGGACGCGCTGCGCGCCCGCCTCCGCGACGAGTGGGCGGATGTACGCGTCGCCGCGGCCGAGGCGCTGGGCCACCTCGGGGAGCTCGACGCGGCCCTCGCGGCGCTGGGCGAAGTGATCCGGGCCGGTGAGGCGGACGAGGTCCTCGCGGCGCTCAACGCCCTCGACTTCCTCTGGCTCGACGGCCGCGCCCCGCTGGCGCGGGTCCAGGCGATGGTGCGCGGCCTTAAGCTCGCGGAGCCCGCCGACCGCATTCCCCGCCACCTCCTCGCCGCCACGGACGCCCAGCGTACGCCGGCCCCCTGAAGATGACCCCTCGTCCCCTCGCCCTACTCCTCTGGTTCGCGGCCGCGCTCACCGCCACGGCCGCGGCAACCCGGCCGCCCAACATCGTCTACGTCCTCGCCGACGATCTGGGCTGGACCGATCTCGGCTGCCAGGGCTCGACGTACTACCGCACCCCACACCTTGACCGGCTCGCGGCGGAGGGGTTGCGGCTACAGCGCTATTACAATTCCCAGAACTGTGCGCCCACCCGCGCCGTGCTGATGAGCGGACTATACGCCCCGCGCACGGGGATGTACACCGTGAACACCCTCGAGCGCGGCGCCGCCGCGGACCGGCGGATGCACGTGCCGCCGAACGAGACCCGCCTGCCGCTGGACCTGTTCATCCTGCCGCAGGCGCTGCGCGCGGCCGGCTACGCCACCGGGATGTTCGGCAAGTGGCACCTCGGCACCACCCGGCCGCACCACCCCGCCGACCGCGGCTTCGACGAGGCGATCGTGTCCGACGGCCGCCACTTCAACTTCACCACCGTGCCGCCGGTCGAGGCGTCCCCGGGCCAGTACCTCGCGGATTTCCTGACCGACCGCGCGGTGGACTTCATCGGCCGGCACCGCGAGCGACCCTTCTTCCTGTACCTCCCGCATTTCGCCGTCCACACGCCCATCGAGGCCAAGCCGGAACTCGTGGCCGAGTGGCGGGAGCGCCAGCCGTCGGGACGGCACTGGCACCCGACCTACGCGGCGATGATCCAAAGCGTGGACGAGAGCGTGGGCCGGATCACGGCGCGCCTCGCGGAACTAGGCCTCGAGCGCGACACCGTCTTCATCTTCTCCTCCGACAACGGGGGCCTCGGGGGCTACGACCGCACGGAGCCGCCTTCCGATAAGCGCGGGTTCACCGACAACTCTCCGCTGCGCGGCGGCAAAGGCACCCTGTACGAGGGCGGCCTGCGCGTGCCGTTCATCGTGCGCTGGCCCGGCGTGGTGCCGGCGGGAACCCTCAGCGACCAGCCCGCGGCGCACATCGACGTCTATCCGACGCTCCTCGAGCTTGCCGGTGGTCGGCCGCGCCCGGGGCAACTGCTCGACGGGGTTAGCCTCGTGCCGCTCCTGCGCAACCCGGGATCCCAGCTCGGCCGGGCGGCGATCCACTGGCATTTTCCCGGCTATCTGGAGTCCTACGTGCACCCCCGCGGCTGGCGAACCGGTCCCGTGGGCGCGATCCACGCCGGCAACCACAAGCTGCTGGAGTTCTTCGAGACCGGCGCGGTCGAGTTGTATGACCTAGCGCGGGATCCCGGCGAGACCCGCGATCTGGCGGCCGCCGAGCCCGCCCGCGCGGCCGAGCTTCGGGCCCAGCTGGCGGCGTGGCGGCACGCGACCGGGGCCGCAATGCCTCGAATGAAGACCCCCGCCGAGCTCGCCGCCAGCGACCCCACTCCGCCTGCGCGCGGCCGCCGCGCCACCTCCCCTCCCGACCAGGAATGAATCCCCCCGCTATGTCCCGTCCCGCGCTGCCCCTCCTCCTCGCCTGCCTCGCCGCGATCCTTCCGGCGACCCTGTCCGCCGCCGCCGCGACCCCACGGCCGCCCAACGTGGTCGTGTTCCTCGCTGATGACGCCGGCTGGGGCGACTATTCCATCAACGGCAATCGGAGCCTCGGGACCCCGAACATCGACGCCATCGGCCTCGGCGGGGCGCGACTCGACCGCTTCTTCGTGTGCGCGGTCTGCGCCCCGACGCGCGCGGAATTCCTCACCGGCCGTTACCACTCGCGCGGCGGTGTGCGCGGCGTGTCCACCGGACTCGAGCGGCTCAACGTGGACGAGCGCACCGTGGCGGACGCCTTCAAAGCGGCGGGTTACGCGACCGGCGCGTTCGGCAAATGGCACAATGGCAGCCAGTGGCCCTACCACCCCCGCGCGCGCGGCTTCGACGACTACTATGGCCACACCTCCGGTCACTGGGGCGAGTACTTTGATCCCGAGATCGAGGACAACGGCCGGATGATCCGCGAAAAGGGCTACATCGTCGACCTCTGCACCGACCGCGCACTCGCCTTCATCGAGCGCCATCGCGACCGGCCGTTCCTGTGTTACGTTCCCTTCACCACGCCCCATTCCCCGTGGACGGCGCCGGCGGAAAACTGGGCGCGCTTCAAGGACCAGGCGATCGCCCAGCCCGCCACGGATCCCTCCCTTGAGGTGCCCGAGCACACCCGCTGCGCGTACGCGATGCTCGAGAACCAGGACGCGAATGTCGGGCGCATCCTGCGCCGCCTCGACGAGCTCGGCCTCGCGCGCGACACCATCGTGGTCTACTTCTCCGACAACGGCCCCAACTCCTGGCGCTGGAACGACGGGATGAAGGGGCGCAAGGGCACCGTGGACGAGGGCGGCATCCGCTCCCCCGGGATGATCCGCTTCCCCGCCCGCATCGCGCCCGGCACCGTCGTGCGCGAGATCACCGGCGCGATTGACCTGCTGCCCACCTTGACCGCCCTCGCCGGCATCCCGCGCGTGGGCGACCGCCCGCTCGACGGCCTCGATCTCTCCCCGCTCCTGCTCGGCCGCGCCGCCAACTGGCCGGACCGCCCGATCTTCACCCACCAGAACGGGCAAATCAGCGTCCGCACCCAGCGCTACCGACTCGATCCCCGCGGCGCCCTCTTCGATATGACCGCGGACCCGGGCCAGACCCGCGACGTGGCCCCAGAACGACCGGCCGACGCCGCCCGCCTGCGCGACGCCGTCGCCGCGTGGCGGAAGGACGTGTTCGGCCCGGCCGTCGCCGCAGCCGCCACCGCCGCGACGGGCGACGCCGCCAAGGCGCGCAAGAACGGCAAGGCGCCCGCCTTCGTCGTGCCCGATGACCGCCCCTACCCGGTCGGCTACCGCGAGTTCCCCTGGACGCCACTCCCCGCCCGCGACGGCGTGACGCGCGGGGAGGTCCGCCGCAGCAGCAGCGCCCCGAACTCATCCTACTTCATCAACTGGCGCTCTCGCGACGACCGCATCACCTGGGACGTCGAGGTCGCGACCACCGGCACGTACGAGGTGGTGATCGACTACACCTGCCCGGTGCCGGACGCCGGCTCCACCGTCGAGCTGAGCTTCAACGGCCGCACCCTCACGGGGAAGGTCGCCCCCGGCTGGGATCCGCCGCTGTGGACTAACCAAGACACGCTCCCGCGCCCGGCGGGCGAGTCGCAGATGAAGGAGTTTCGCCCGCTGCGGCTGGGCCGCGTCCAGCTCGAGCGCGGCCGCGGAACCCTGACTCTGCGCGCCCTCGAAATTCCCGGCGCCAGCGTGATGGATGTGCGCCGCCTCAACCTCACCCTCGTCCCCTGATCCCGATGTCCCGCCTGCTCCTAACCTGCCTCCTCGCCCTGACCCCCGCGGCCTTCGCCGCCGAGGGTGCCCCGCCGCGTGCCGCGGCGCCGAACATCGTGTTCATCATCTCGGACGACCACGCGTGGACCGACTACGGCTTTATGGGTCACAAGGTGATCGAGACGCCGCACCTCGACCGGTTCGCGGCGCGCAGCGCGGTGTTCGAGCGCGGCTACGTGCCGACCGCCCTGTGCCGGCCGGCGCTCGCGACGTTCGCGACCGGCCTCTACGCGCACCAGCACCGCGTGAGCGGCAACGACCCGGCGTTCCTACCCGAGATGCTGGGCGGCGCCGCGGAGGGCGGGCGCAAGGGGGCGAAGAAGGCAGCCGGGGAGCCCGCGGCGTACCAGCGCCTCCGTGAGCAGCTCATCAGCCACCTCGACCGCATCCCCACCCTGCCGCGCCTGCTCGGCGAGCGCGGCTACCTCAGCCACCAGTCCGGCAAGTGGTGGGAGGGAGGCTACCGCCGCGGCGGCTTCACCCACGGGATGACCCGCGGCTTCCCGCAGCCGGGAGGCCGGCACGGGGACGACGGTCTGCGCATCGGCCGCGACGGGATGGATCCAATCTTCAACTTCATCGACGAGGCGACGGCGGCGCGGAAGCCATTCTTCCTCTGGTACGCGCCCTTCCTGCCCCACACCCCGCACACCCCGCCCGACCGCCTGTTCCAGAAGTACAAGGCCAAGGGCGTGGCGTCCGACCACGTCGCCCGCTACTACGCGATGGTTGAGTGGTTCGACGAGACCTGCGGCCAGCTCTTCGACCGTCTCGCAGCGAAGGGGCTCACCCGGGACACCCTTGTCGTGTACATCGCCGACAACGGCTGGATCCAGCAGGAGAACGCTCCGGGTTACGCGCCGCGCTCCAAGCAGACGGCCAACGAGGGCGGTGTCCGCCAGCCGACCCTCTTCAGCTGGCCGGGCACCATCGCGCCGGGCCGCCGCGGCGCGCAGCTCTGCTCCAGCGTCGACATCGTGCCCACGCTGCTGGCCGCCGCCGGAGCCGCGGCGCCCGCCAGCCTGCCGGGTCTGAACCTCCTGCCGATCCTCCGCTCCGGCGCGCCCACCCCACGCACGGAGGTGTTCGGGGAAACTTTCGCGCACGACATCGCGGACCTCGAGCGGCCCGCCGCCAGTCTCGTCTACCGCTGGGTGATCGAGGGACGCTGGAAGCTGCTGCTCACCTACGACGGCACGATCAGCGCGCGCTACGCCTCCTCCAACCCGCGCGCGGAGCCGCGACCGCAGCTCTTCGACCTCCTCGCTGACCCCCACGAGGACCGCAACCTCGCCGCCGCGAACCCCGACGTGGTCGCCCGACTCGCCGCGCGCGTCCAGACCTGGTGGGATGCCTCGCCCCGCCAGACCCAAACCACTTGGCCCCGCTGAGTCGCCCGATGAGCCCGCCGCTCCGCTCCGCCCTGCTACTCGCGGGCCTCATCACCGCCGCGTGCGCCGCGCCACCCGCGGCCGCGCCCCGGCCGCCAAACATCCTTTTCCTCCTCGCGGACGACCAGCGCCACGACGCCCTCGGCATCGCGGGGCACCCGTTCCTGCGCACGCCGACCCTCGACCGACTCGCGCGCGACGGCGTGCGGTTCCGCGAGGCGTTCGTCACGACCTCCGTTTGCTGGGTCAGCCGCGCCGTCACTCTCACTGGCCAGTGGGCCCGGACCCACGTGCAGCGGGACGCGGTGCCAGTCGTCACCCCCGCGGCCGTCGCGAATCTGCTGCCGGGCCGGCTCCGCGCCGCCGGCTACCGCACGGCCCACTTCGGCAAGTGGCACTTCCAGGGCCCGCCCGGCTTCGTGCCCGCCGCGCAGTTCGACGTCTTCGAAGCCATCGGGCGCAACCCCTACTTCAAGACCCTGCCCGACGGCACGCGGCGGCACGAGACCGACCTCGTCTGCGACCGCGGGATCGACTTTCTGCGCGCGCAGCGATCGGACCAACCGTTCCTCTTGCACCTCTGGTTCAACGCGTCGCACGCCGAGGACAACGACCGCCGCCCCGGCAGCGGACATTACCCTTGGCCGCCCTCCGCGGAGGGCCTGTACGAGGACCAGCCTATCTCGCCCCCGCGGCTCGGCGGCGACGGGATCGTTGCGGCGCACCCGCCATTCCTCCTCGAGTCGATCAACCGCCAGCGGTTCTTCTGGGGCTACGACACCCCGGAGAAGTACGCGACGAACGTGCGCGCCTACCTCCGGATGATCACTGGCATCGACCACGCCGTCGGCCGGGTGCTAGCGGCGCTCGATGCGGCAGGGTTGGCGGACAACACCATCGTGGTCTACTCGGCGGACAACGGCTACTACCTTGGCGACCGCGGTTTCCAGGGCAAGTGGTCCCACTACGACGAGTCGCTGCGGGTGCCGCTGATCGTCTTCGATCCCCGCCTGCCCCGCGAGCGGCGCGGCCGCGTGGTCGACGCGCTCGCCCTGAACGTGGACCTCGCCCCCACGTTCCTCGATTGGGCGGGGGCCGCGGCGCCGGCGGGTTACGAGGGCCGCAGCCTCGCGCCGCTCGTGCGGGGGGAGCCGCCGGTAGGCTGGCGGCAACATTTCCTGTGCGAGCACGTCGACCTTGCACCGACCCTAACCTGGGAGGGCGTGCGGACGACGCGCTGGCTTTACGCCCGCTACTTCGACCAGCGCCCCGCTTACGAATTCCTCCACGACCTCCAACGCGACCCGGATGCCCTGCAGAATCTCGCCGGCGATCCGACCGCCGGCACCGCCCTCGCGGAACTGCGCGCCCTGTGCGAACGGGAACTTGCCGCGCGCGGCGGCCCGCTCCCCCCGCCAGAGCAACGCGGCGACCGCCGTTCCCAGAACAAGCGCAAGGCCGGCGCCCGCGAACCCTGATCTTCCGATGCCCCGCTTCTTCCCCCGCCTCCTTACCCTCCTCGCCTCCCTCGCTAGTTCCGCGCCCGCAACCGCCGCCGCCCCGGCGCTGGAGCGGATCAACCTCGTCTTCATCCTCGCCGATGATCTCGGCTGGGCTGAACTTGGCAGCTACGGCCAGAGAAAGATTCCCACCCCGCACCTCGACCGCCTCGCCGCCGAGGGAATGCGCTTCACCCGCCACTACAGCGGCGCCCCGGTTTGCGCCCCTTCGCGCTGCGTGCTGATGACGGGCCGCCACCTCGGCCGCGCCGAGATCCGGGGCAACCGCCAGGCTCGCCTCACCGACCCGCAATGGACCGAAGGCCAGCACCCGCTGTCCGCCGGGGCGGCGACCCTCGCGCGCACCTTCCAGGCCGCCGGCTACGCCACCGGTGCGATGGGCAAGTGGGGCCTCGGTCCCGTGGGCAGCACAGGCGATCCTAATCGCCAGGGCTTCGACCTCTTCTTCGGCTATAATTGTCAGGCCGTCGCTCATAGTTTTTTCCCCGCCACGCTCTGGCGCAACGCCGAGCTGGTACCGCTCAACGCCAAGCCGGTGCCGGGTCGCGCCCGGCAGCCCGAGGGCGAGGTGCGCCTCGAAGACTGGCAGGGCGAACGCTATGCCTCGTTCCCGATCGTGGCGGAGGCGGAAGCCTTCATCGCGCGTAACGCCACCCGCCCTTTCTTCCTCTACCTGCCCTTCACCGAGCCGCACGTCGCGATGCACCCGCCCCGCGAATGGGTCGAGCGGTTTCCAAAGGAGTGGGACCCCGAGCCCTACCGCGGTGACTCCGGCTACCTGCCGCACCCGCGACCCCGCGCGGGCTACGCCGCGATGATCGCGATGCTCGACGATCACGTCGGCCGCGTGCTCGCCGCGCTGGAGCGGGCCGGGGTCGCTGGGCGCACCCTCGTCGTCTTCAGCTCCGACAACGGCACGACCCACTCGGGCCCCGCGGGCGCGCGCTTCCACGTCGGCGGCGCCGATCCGGCCTTCTTCGCCAGCACGGGCGGGCTCCGCGGCTACAAGGGCAGCGTCTACGAGGGTGGCCTCCGCGTGCCGATGATCGCGCGCCTCCCGGGCCGGATTCCCGCCGGCACCGTGAATGCCCAGCCCGGCTACTTCGCGGACTGGTTCCCCACCCTTTGCGAGGCCGCCGGCCTGACCCCGCCCGCGGATCTCGATGGGGAGAGCCTGTGGCCCGCCCTCACCACCGGCGAAACGACGCCCCGCCGCCGCCCGATGGTCTGGGTCTTCCCCGAATACGGCGGGCAGGTGGCCGTGCAACTCGGGGATCTGAAGGCCGTGCGCCGCGGGCTCAAGACGCCGCAGCCGGGCCCTTGGGAGGTCTATGATCTCGCGCGGGATCCCGGCGAGTCCCGGGACCTCGCCGCAGCACGCACCGACATCATCCGTGCCGCCGAGGACGTCCTGCGGCGCGAACTGCAGCCCAACGCCCTCTTCCCCGTCGCCGTACCAAGCCTCACGGCCGCGGCCACCCCCTGAACCCGCCTTACCCCCAATGCGCCCGACCCACCTACTCCTCGCCCTCGCGTTACTGTTCCCCGCGCTTCTTGGCGCCGCGACCCCGCGCCCGCCGAACATCGTGATCTTCCTCGCCGACGACCTCGGCTGGGGCGACCTCGGCGTCTACGGGCACCCGGTGATCCAAACCCCCAACCTCGACGCCTTCGCCCGCCAAGGCGCACGCCTCACCCAGTGCTACGCGGCGAGCGCCGTCTGCAGCCCGTCGCGCTCGGCCATCCTCACCGGCCGCACTCCGTACCGGAACGGCGTGTTCACGTGGATCCCGGAGGGCCGCGAGGTACACCTGCGCACGAGCGAAGTCGCCCTCCCCAAGCTCCTCCGCGCCCAGGGTTATGCCACCTGCCACGTGGGCAAATGGCACCTAAACTCGCATTTCAACCAGCCCACCCAGCCCCAGCCCAACGACCACGGCTACGACTGGTGGCTCGCCACCCAGAACAACGCCGC
>JBILWD010000344.1:0-3588 GCA_044370095.1 Opitutaceae bacterium
GTCTTCAGCGTCCTCGCGCAGTGGCTGCAGGCCCGCAAGCGCCTCGAGTCCTGGCTCGGCTGGATCGCGGTCAACGTCATCGCGGTGGGCGTTTACGCGTCACGCGGACTGCTCCTATTTGCGGGTCTTTACGCGGTTTTCCTCGTCCTGGCGGTGGTGGGTTACCGGGCGTGGCGGCGGGCGGAGGTGCGCTCGTGAAGGTCCCGCTGCGGGTGGCGGTATTCGGGCCGGAGTCGACCGGGAAAACCGCGCTGGCGGCGCGGCTGGCGGCGCACTTTGGGGAGCCGTGGGCGGCGGAGCACGTGCGCGAGTACTGGGAGCGTGCGAGCGGGCAAATCGGGCCGGCGGACCTCGATGCCATCGCGCGCGGGCAGATCGCGCTCGAGGAGAACGCGGCGACGCGTGCCCGCCGGGTGGTGTTCTGCGACACCGAGCTGCTGACGTGCACGCTCTGGAACGACCTGCTCTTTCCCGGCGCGTGCCCGTTATGGGTGCGCGCAGAGGCCGAGCGGCGGGCCCGCGGGTTCGCGCTCTACCTCCACTGCGTGGACGACCTGCCCTTCGCGCCGGATCCGCAGCGGTGTTTCCCCGGGGCGGAGGAACGTTCCCGCGCCGCGGCCCGCTGGCGCGAGGCCTTGGTGTCGCGGGCGCTGCCGCGGGTGGATATCACGGGTGCCGGCGCGGAGCGCGAGCGCCGGGCGGTGGTCGCCGTCGAGCGCCTGCTGGCGGAGGCGGTGGCGCGCTGAGCAGCCGGCTGGCGCGGCCTACTTGCCTCCGGCGAGGATCCGGGCGGCTTCGGCGGCCCCGATCTCGCGCACGAAGACGTTGCGCCAGCGGATCTCGCCGCCGTGGGTCTGCAGCATAATCGGCCCCTTCGCGGGCAGCGGCTGTTTGCGGTCCCAGTAGTTCTCCATTGCCGCGCCGTCGACCACGACCTGGCCGTTGAGCCAGACCCACGTGCGGGCGCCGATCTGGCGGATGCGGAACTGGTTCCATTCGCCGAAGGGCCGGTCCGCGATGACGAGCGGATCGCGGCCGGGGGCCCCGGGCGTGTTGTTGAACAGGCCCCCGGAGCCGAGGTGCGGCTTGCGGTCTGCCTTCTTTGTGTCGAACGACTGGTTCTTGTCCCAGATCTGGATCTGGGGGGTGCCGCGCAGGTAAATCCCGCTGTCGGCCTTCGCGACCGTCTTGTACTCGAGCAGCAACTCGAGGTCCCCGAACTCCTCGTCGGTGGTCGCGTAGGGGCCGGTGCCCGGGTTGACCAGCTCGTCGCCCTGCACCGACCAGTGCTTCGTGAAGTCAGCCCGCTCCTGCGCCAACTTGGCGGTCTTCTGCTCGCCCTGGAGCTTCGCTACGCTGTGCGGATTGAGGCCGTGCCAGCCGGCGAGATCGCGGCCATTGAAGAGGGCGCGGAACCCGGCGGGTGGCTGCGGGGCGGCGAAGAGGCCGGCGGTCGGGAGGAGGAGCGCAAGGAGGAGGCGGGGGAGGGGTTGCATAGCGGGTAGGGGAGCAAACGCGGGCTCGCGCCGCATCGACAATGGAAAAAACACCCGGCGCGGACTTGCCCCGCGAGGGGCTGGCGCGTGAATCGAGGGATGCGCGCAAAATTGCGGTTGGCGGGTTGCCTCGGACTGATGCTGGGTGCGGCGGGCTCGGCGTGGGCCGCGGCCGCGGAGGTGCGGCGGGACCTCGAGTACGGCCGCGCCGCCGGCGAAGCGCTGCTGCTCGACGTGGGGATGCCCGCCGGTCCCGGGCCGTTCCCGGTCGTCATTTTGGTCCACGGCGGTGGCTGGACGCGCGGCGACAAGGCGGGCAGCGACCGGCCGGGCGACGGCGCGGACATTTCGCCGTGGTTCGACCTGCTGGGCCGCGCGAACCACGTGTGGTTCTCCATCAACTATCGACTCGCGCCGCAGCACCGCTGGCCGGCCTGCCTCGAGGACCTCCAGACGGCGGTGCGCTGGGTGAAGGCGAACGCGGGGAGTTTCCGTGGTGATCCCGGCCGGATCGCGGTGTTCGGCCACTCGGCGGGCGGGCACCTCGCGCTGATGCTGGCGACCCTGACCCGGCCCGAAACGCGGGTGCAGGCGGTCGTCGGTTTCGCGCCCGTCACCGACCACGAGCACAAGTTGGCCGCGCGGGGCGGGTTGGGAGAGGGGCTGCAGGCTCTGTTAGGCCGACCCGCGCAGCTTACGCCCGAGGCGCTGCACGAGTTGCGCGCCATCTCGCCGGTGAACCGGGTGAAGGCCGGAATGCCGCCGCTGCTCCTACTCCACGGGGACGCGGACCGCACGGTCGCCGTCGAGCAGAGCGTGGCCTTCCAGCGGCGCGTGCGGGCGGTGGGCGGGAGTTGTGATCTGATCGTGCTTCCCGGGGCTCCGCACGGACTCCGCGAATGGGCGCGGGCTGCGCCGGACCACGAGGCGCGGCTGGTCGAATGGCTCGGCCGCGCGCTCGGTCCCGGGGCGCCGGCGCGCTGAGCGCGCGTCAGCCCGACTTCGCCTTCTTCTTGGTAGGTGCGCCCTCGATCCGACCGGGCTCGCGGACACCGGAGCCCTGGCGTTTGGTCAGGCTGTCGCCGAGTTCCGCGCGGCACTTGTCCGCGAAGGCCTGCAGGCGCGCGACGACCTCGGGGTGGGCGGCGGCCACGTCGGTGGTTTCCTCGCGGTCGGTGCGGAGGCGGTAGAGCGCGGGTTTTTCTAGAGTGACCGTCTCGTACTTCGCGGGGATGCCGCCGGTGCCGCCGGGGCGGCCGCCGAGCGTGCGGTAGCGGTGGGGGAGGACGAGCTTCCACTCGCCGTTGCCGCTCACGACGGCCTGGAGTTCGTTCTGGGCGTACCAGTTGCCGTAGCCCTCGTGTGGAGTCGTCGCGCCCGGCTGGCCTGCGAGGATCGGCCACACGTCGCGGCCGTCGATCTTCCGGGTGGGGGCCGGCGCACCGATCAGGCCGGCGAGCGTGGGCAGCAGGTCGATCGTCATCACGTACTGGTCGGAGGTGGCGCCGGCAGGTAGGCGCCCCGGCCAGCGCATCAGGCAGGCTACGCGGGTGCCGCCCTCCCAAGCCGTGCCCTTGCCCTCGCGGTGCGGCCGGGCGCTGCCCGCGTGGTCGCCGTAGCTGAGCCAGGGGCCGTTGTCGCTGGTGAAGATCACGAGCGTGTCGCGGGTGAGGCCGTGGCGCTCGAGCGCGCCGAGCACCTGCCCGACCGACCAGTCGAGCTCCATCATCACGTCGGCATAGAGCCCCCGGCCGGACTTCCCCTTGAACTTCTCGCTCACGAAGAGCGGCACGTGCGGCTGCGGGTGCGCGAGGTAGAAGAAGAACGGCCGCTCCTTGTGCCGCTCGATGAAGCGCACGGCGCGCTCCGTGAGCCGGGTGGTTAGTTGCTCCTGTTCGGCCGGCGTGACCTCGGCGTCAGTGATCCGTCCGTCCTCGATCAGCGGCAGCGGCGGGTAGGTGCCGGGCTTCGCCTCCGGGTGGTGCGGCCACATATCGTTCGAGTAGGGGATCCCGAACGACTCGTCGAAGCCGTGCCGGGGCGGCAGGAACGGCGCGTGATGCCCGAGGTGCCACTTGCCGGCCATTCCGGT
>JBILWD010000104.1:0-10944 GCA_044370095.1 Opitutaceae bacterium
ACCTCGACCAGGACGAGGCCGCCGGCACCGGTCGCGGCGGAGGCCGTGACCGTGTAGGCGCCGGGATCCAGCTGGGCGATCACCGCCGCGTCGCGGCCACCCTCGGTGAGCGGGAAGGCTCCCGCGCGCGAGGCGGCCACCCGCACCGCCGTCGCATCCGCTTCCGCCCAATTGTCGTTCAGGGCGATCCGCCGGCCGGCCGCATCGTGCACCGCCAGCTGGGGATCGGCGAGCAGACCCGCCACGCCGTAGGCGGCGAGCGAGGGGCCCACCGCGCGGATCAGCACCGGCCGCGGCCGCGCGCCGGTGACGACGAAGCCGTGGATGTGCGCGGCCTCGCCAGCGCCCGCCATGCCGCGGCTGGAAGAATTCGCGAGGCGCGTGGGGAGCGAGAGGCGGTAGACCAACACCATGTTGTCATTGTCAAAGCGCTCCGCGTAGGCGCCGCCGTCCTGAAAGCCCGCGGTGGTGATGAAGTCGTTGTCATTGCCGACGAAGAGGAACCAATCGTCGGGCGCCGCCGGATCGAGGGCGGGCACCAGGGCGAGCGCCTCCCACTTCTCGGACAGGGTGTTGGCGTTGTCCACCGGGCCATTGTTCAGGCCGAAGCGCGCCAGCTGCGCCGCCTCGTTCAAGTCGACCAGCGGGGTTGAGCTCGCAGGCACGATGCCCGCCACGAGGTTCCCGCCGGGAGCCACCGGCGTGCCGGCGGTCTCGTACGCGGTGCCGAGCAGGTTCGTGGCGCCGCGCAGATCATAGACCAAGATGGTGCGATACGCGGAGACGGGATTCGCCAGCCCCCGACCGTTGCCGTCGCGCGCCAGCACCAGAATCTGCTGGTTGTTCAGCGCGAGGATTTCGCTCTGCGCGGCCACCCGCGTCGCGGTCCCCACCGTGAAGGTCGGCAGCGCGAGCACGTAATGCCCGGTCAGGCGGGGCTCCGCGCCCGTAATGTCATAGGCCAGCAGGCGCGTGTGGCGGCGCGGGCCGGTGCCACCGGTGCCGCCGTCCTGACGAGCGGCCGACTGCAGGAGGGTGAAGAGGGTCTTGCCGTCCGGCGAAAGCGCGAGGCCCTCCAGCCCCTGGTTGTTCTGCCGTCCGGTGACCGGGTCGGCGGGGGACGGGGCCGGCTGGCCCGCTCCGGGATTGTTGGAAGCGAAGGAATCCGCGCCCCCGCGCTTGGGAATCAGCGCTTCGGGCGGGCGCAACGCGGAGAGCAGGCGCCCCTCGGCGCTGAAGCGGAAGACGTAGGGGCCGTACTCGTCGCTGACCCAGACGGAACCGTCGGCGTTCACCACGATGCCCTCGGCGTCGAGCGAAAGCCGGCCGTTGAAGGCCTGCGGGAGGGCGGGGAAGCCGGGCCGGGTGCCCGTGCCAGCGCTCACCGGATCGAGGGAGGTGAAGGGGCGACCATCCGCCTCCGCGAAACGGACGGAATCCACGAGCTCGAGCAGCACCTGGTCCTGCGTGGCGGCGCCAGCCGAGGCGGGCCGGAACGTGACCGCCAGACGGTTGTAACGCGGAATGTAGTTCGTCGTGCCCGCGCCATTATAACCACGGTCGGGCTGACCGTAGAGGATCCCGCGGTAGGAGCCATCGCGCTCCCGCCGCCAAGTGCCGGGCTGAAACGCAAAGGCGGAAAACGAGCCGAACGTCTCACCGAAGCGGTCGCGTTGGGCCGCCGGGATCCGGCCGACGCCGACGAGGCCGTGGTTAACGAAGACCTGGCCGCCGAGGACAGCAACCCGGGCGGGCTCAGCCGCCACGGCCGGAAGGCTGGCGGAGAACAGGGCGAAGACGAGGGGGAGTTTACGCATGTCTAAAGAGCTTGGAGGAGCCGGGTTACGAACCCATGGCGGCCGCGTCACAATCCACCGAATTCCCGGCGCCGGAATTCACGGGGTTGTCACGCCCGCGGATTGCCCGCGCCACGCCGACCGGCCTCGCTCCCGCCGCCGGGTCCCCACCCGGCTTCACCCATGACCTCCGCACACGGCATCCGCCGCTGGGCGCTGCTCGCCTTCGGCGCAGCGCTCGCGGGCTCGACCGCCCGCGCCACCACCGAAATCGCCCGCGGCCTCGACTGCTACCAGTCCGGGCGCTACGCCGAAGCCCGGCGCCTCCTCCGGGCCGCCGAAACCGGCCGACCGGCGGACGTGGACTTGGAATTTCACCTCGGCCGACTCGCGCTCTGGTTCGACGATGCCGGTGAGGCGCTCGCTCGGCTGGAGCGCGCCGTCGCCGCCGAGCCCGGCGACGCCCGGCTGCACAATGCCTTGGGCGACGCCTACGGGCTTGCGGCGACGACCGCGCCCCTCTGGCGCAAGCCGGGACTGGCCCGGCGGTGCCTCGCCGCCTACGAGCGCGCGGCGAACTTGGAGCCCCGGCATCCGGCCTACCGCTGGAGCCTCCTCGGCTTCCATGCCCTCGCCCCCCGCCTGGTCGGCGGCGAACGCGCGGAAGCCCTGCGCCAGGCGGAGGTGCTGGCGGGGCTCGATGAGATGGAGGGCCGCATCGCACGCGCCACCCTCGCGCTCCTGGATAAGAGCCCCGAGGCCGCCTTCGCGGAATTCGAAGCCGTGCTACGGGAGCGCCCGGACGACCCGTCGGCGCTCTACCACTTCGGCCGCTGCGCCGACCTCGCGCGCACCCGCCAGCACGAGGGGATCGCGGCCCTGGAGCGTTGCCTCCAACTGCCGCCGCCGCCGGATGCCGACGCCTCGACGCACGCGCTCGTCCACCACCGGCTGGGCAACCTCTGGGAGCAGGTCGGGGACCCGGCCCGAGCCGCCGCCGCCCATGCGGCCGCGACCCGGGCCCAGCCCGATTTCAACCTGGCGAAGCTGCAACTCCGCCGGTGAGCCGCGCGGTCAGAAACGCCGCGCGAACTCGAGGGTCCAGGTGCGACCGGGCAGCAGCGCCTGATTGACCGAGGCGTCGTAGCTGAAGCCCTCAGAGGTCGCGAGGGGAGGCTCCACGTCCGTCAGGTTGACCACGCCCACCCGGATCTGCACCCCGCGGAGCGCCGCGGGAGCGCCCGCGCCCAGCCGGCGGCTGACCAGCAGGTTGAAGCTGAGCGTCGGGTCGATCACACGGCGGTAAACGGTCTGCCCGGCGTTGAAGAACGGCTCGATGTACCCGGGGCGCCCGAGCGCCTCGTAGACGGTGGCGGTGGTCGTCGCGCCGGCGTCGTGCGTCCGGCCGACGTAGTAGGCCCCGAAGGAGCCCGCCCAATCCCCGCGGCGCCACGCGACGTTGGTCGTCCCGCGCCAGCGGGCGGCGCCGCCGGCGTAGAGGCCGTTGGTGGTGGTCGGCGGCAGATTGGCCGGGGCCAGCGTGGACTCGGACTTCGCGAGGTAGGACCAGTCGGAGTTGAGGGTGACTTGCCCGAAGGGCAGCCGCGGGACGACATAGTTCACGCCGAGGTCCCAGCCCTCGTGCGCACTTGACGAGAGATTCAGGAAGGGCCGATTCAGCGAGAAGACGCGTCCCGCGGCCGCCTGCGGATTGCCGGGGTTGGCCGCGTTGTAGGCGGCGAAGGCGGCGCGATCCTCCGGCGTGAGGGCGAAGCGGACGACATCGGGATCGCCCTTGTAGGCCGGGGTGCCGCTCCCGAGATCGATCGCCGCGGCCGGCACGCCCGCGGCGAGCTGGGCGCGCGTGTAGGCGCGGAGCAAGCCGGTGTCGCTGTCGCGGATCTGCGCCGCGCTGCGCTGGCCGAGCAGGTTCGTCCGGCGGATGTCCCAGTGGTCCGCGGTGACGCTGAGGCCCGGGAACGCCGGGATGTCGAGCACGACGCCCCAGGTACGGCCCTCGGACTCCTGCGCCTTCAGGCGCGGATTGCCGCCGAAATAGGTCCGCTGCACGTAGGGGCCCTCGTTGAGAAGCGGATTGCGGTACGTGTCGACGTCACCGGCACCGGCGGAGATGGACCAGCGCGGGCTGGTGAAGAGGGCCGCGAGGCTCGGCGCCATGAAGCCCTCGTTGTAGGAGGCCCGGAGCATCAGCGCGGGCAGGGGGCGCCAGTTGACGCCCACCTTCGGCTTGGTGGTCTGGCCGAAGTCGCTGTAACGCTCGTGCCGCGCGGACGCGGTGAGCTCGAGCGACTGGACGAGCGGGAGGGGCCGCGCGCGCTCCACCAGCGGCACGCTGACCTCGCCGAAGAAGCTGCTGATCCGGCGGTCGCCCCGCACGTCGGGCCGGGGCGGGTGCAGAAGGAAGTCGTTGTTCGTGGGATCGAGGCCCGAGCCCTCGGGATTCTCGCCGCTGAACGGGGGCCGCAGGTCCTTCAGGTCCTCGGCGCGATACTCGGCCCCGAAGGCCGCCATCACCTCGGCGCCGCGGAGGCGGAACAGGCGGCCGGTGGCCCGGAGATCGCCGCTGGCGATCGAGCTCCACGCCTCACGCGCGTAGACCGCGGAGAAGGAGTCCACCACGGACGCGGGATTGACGTAGGGCCGGTCAGCGACTACGGAGTTGCCCTGCACGCGGAAGGTGTAGCCGAACGGATTATAGGCGGTGGCGTCGGTGCGCTGCAGGGCGGCCTGCAGGCGGCTTTCCCGCACATCCGGGAAGGCCTCGTCGACGCCCGCGACCTCGTTGAAGAAGCCCGAGCCCTCCCATGACCAGGTGCCAGCCAAGCGCCCCCGCAGGCCGGCGGCCAAGCGCACCACATCCGCGCGCGTGTTCACGGTCTCGGCGGCCAGGCCGGCGAGCGTCATGGCGGTGAAGCTCACGGTGCGTGGGGCGCCGGTGAGCCGAGGCGAGCCGTCCGCGTTCGCCGCGCCCGTGGGGTGGTAGAAGCGGGAGCCGTACGGGTTATAGGGATTGTCCACCGCCATCACCGCCAGCTGGTCCGAAGTCGGGGCATTCAATGCGAGCGGCTGCCGGCGCATCGTTGACCGCGACTTGTAGTAGGAGAAGTCCGCGAAGGCGGTCAGTCCGGGCAAGACGTCGAACTCCGCGGAGACGAACGCGTTGCCGCGCCGGACGCGGGGGGCGGACATGCCGAACTGGTTGAGGTCGAGGAAGAAGTCGCCGTCCGTCACGCGGCTCGGGGCCGCCGTCGTCAGCACTGGGGTGCCATTGACCGGGCGGAAGTAATTGGCCGCGGTCGCAGTGCCGACGCGAAAGGTGGGCCAATACCCGCGGGCGGAACGCGCGTCAAAGGGACCACCCGGGAGATTGAAAGGCCGCTCCGCACGGGCGGAACTGTCCGCGCTGCGGCTGAAGTCCCGCTCCGTGAGGAAAATCGCGTCCCGGTAGAGGCTCTCCACCGTGGCAAACAGCCGCCCGCGGCCCCCGGCCAGCGGCGAGCCGAAGGTGAGCGTGGCCTGCACGCTCTCCCCGCCCCCGGCTTCCGGCAGCCCGAACCGCAGGGTCGTCTCGGCCCCCTGGTAATCGCGGCGGAGCACGTAGTTGATCACGCCGCCCACGGCATCCGAGCCGTAGATCGACGACGCGCCATCCCGCAGCACCTCGATGCGCTCGACCCCGCGGGTCGGCAGCTGGTTCACGTTCACCGCCTGGGAGAGCCCGGCGGTCATCGGGTTGATCGCCATCCGACGTCCGTTCACCAGGATCAGCGTCGCCGTGGCGCCGAGGTTGCGCAGGTTGAGATTCGCGTTGTCGCCGCGGGCCCCCGACGAGCCGAGCCGCGTCTCGTTTTCCGGCAGATTCACCACCGAAGGGAGCGAGGTCAGCAGGTCGACGGGCAGCAGGGCGCCGCGGACTTCCATCGCAGCCTGGTCGATCACACTGACCGGAACGGAGCGCTCGGAGTCGACGCGCTGGATGTTGGAGCCGGTGACCAGCATGCGCTGGAGTTGCACGGGATCGGCCTCACGGGCAGCCGGGGCGGGCGTCGCCGCCGGCAGCGCGGCGGCGGAGAGCAGGAGGAGCGCGAACGCGGGGAGCGGTCGCGGACGGAGCGAAGGGAGCAAGGACATGCGCCTGCGTTGATCGCGTCCCGAACGGCGCGGGCAAACCTCAACCGGCGCCGTGACCCATTCTTAAGCGGAGCGTAACCCCCCTGTAACGGGGGCCGCTCCAGGACCGGCCGCCCCACCCCTGGAGCGGCCGGCATTATGACACCTGACCCTGGAACAAACCACTGACGGAAGGCAGCAACAGCGGCGCGGCGGGACCCGGCAAATCGAATTTGGCCCCGACACCGCATCTTCACGGCCGCGTGACCGCTTCGCCACACAGGGTGGCCGAGTGTGGCGGCCACGTGAATTTCGCGGAAGGCGTAGCGTGCCCGGGCTCCGGGTTCACTCAACCGTAACCGCGGCGACGCGGAAATGCCTTTCGAGCCGGGCAAGATCCTGGACGCCCTATGCCCAACCATCCCATCGTACCCCGCGGCTTCCTCAGCGGTCTGACCCGTGCCCTGCGGCTCTGTGCCGCCCTCCTGCTGCCCGCCCTCGCGTCCGCTCAGGACACCGCCGCCGTCGCCGGCCGCGTCGCCGACTCCCGCACCGGCTACTCCCTCCAGGGAGCCGTGATTCGGGTCGACGGCTCCTCCTCCGTGGCCTACTCCGACGCCAACGGCCGGTTTCGCCTCGCGGGCCTGCCGGCCGGCAACCGCGCGCTGGAGGTCGAATACGTCGGCCTCGATCCGCTGCGGCGCAACGTCGCCCTCACCGCCGGTACCACGGTGGAAGTCGAGCTCCGGCTCGAAAGCCGCACCCTCCAGCTGGAAGCCTTCACCGTCGCCGAATCCGTGCGCGGCCAAGCCCTCGCCATCAACCAGCAGAAGACTGCCAGCGGCCTGGTGAACATCGTCTCGGAGGAAACTTTCAGCACCAACCTGGGTGGCAACCTAGGTTTCACGCTCCAGCAGCTGCCCGGCCTCAGCGTTAATGAGGGCGAGGACGGCGAGCCCTCCGGCGTCAACATCCGCGGCCTCGAGGCGAAGTACAATTCCGTCCAAGTTGACGGTAACCGGATGCCCTCCTCGGGGAACTCCCGCGCGTTCTCCGTCGGCCAGCTCAACGCCGACGCGGTCGCCAACATCGAGGTCATCAAGGCGGCCACGCCCGACCGCGACGGCGACGCCCTCGGCGGCATCATCAACGTGATCTCCCGCTCCGCCTTCCAGCGCGAGGGGCGCGCGGTCGAGCTCAACCTCGGCAGCCTCTACTACGACAAGCGGGCCAAGTGGAACGGCAACGTATCGCTCAATTACCTGGATCTGCTCAGCGTGGGCGGCGGCGAGAAAAACCTCGGCGTCGGGGTGAACCTCGCCTGGTCCGAGACCTCGCGCGATTACGACAACCTCGACAAAGACTACGCGGTGCTGCAGCCGCAATTCGAGCCTGCGCTCCGGCTAACCGGCCCGCTCTACTTCCACACCAATGCGGCGCCCCAGACCAATTATCGGTCCACGTCGGCCCTGAGCGCCAATCTCTCGCTGGATTACCGGGTGGGGCCCGCCACGACCGTTTACTTCCGTCCCTTCTATCGGCACCAGGAGACGGACGCGGAGAAACCCCGCGCGCGCTACTACATCAACTCGAACCACAACTTCAACTCGGCCACGGGCACCAAGAGCATCGCCGAAGCCACCTACAACACCGGACGCAGCCTCTCGACGATTCTCACGGAGTTGCGCTACCAGAATGACCTGAGCTTTGCGGAAAACGACGTCTATGGCGCCTCCCTCGGCGGCCAGCACCAGATGGGCGCCACGACCATCACGCTCGACGTGTTCCGCTCCAACAACGACTCGAACCGGGACAAGTCCCTCGCCTACGTCATTCGCAACCAAGGCTACCAGTTCGGCTACGACCAGACCATCCGCTGGAAGCCCGTCTACACCATCCTGAACGGCAAGGACCCGTACGACGTCACCTCGATCAATCGCGGCGACCTGACCTACTCCCCCCGGGACGCCGCGGAGAAGGCTTCCAGTCTCCGGCTGGACCTTGAACGCAAGTTCACGGGCGACGGCCTCGCCGGGGCGTTCAAGTTCGGCGCCAAGTTCCGCTCCAACGTGAAAGAGCAGGATCAGGCCTCGATCGTGTACCAGACCGGCACGAACGCGGCCGGCTTCCCGTACGCCTCGATCCTTCGCCGCACGGACGAGAAGGCCTTTGGCGCCCTGCCGATCTACCAGTACCCAGACCTCGACAAGCTCGACTCGCTCCGGCGCACAAGCCCGCAGCTCTTCGCGTTGCAGGTCAACAGCGCCCTGCAGAATGACGTGATCAACGACTACCGCGCGCAGGAGGACACCTCCGCCGCCTACGCGATGGGCACGCTGCGCTTCGGGCGGACCACGCTCATCACCGGCGTGCGGATGGAGCACAACACGTTCGAGTCCCTCACCTACCGGTACAACAGCAACGCGCCTGGGGCCCCCACCGCGGTCTCGGCCAAGCGGGACTACACCATGTGGCTCCCCGGACTGCACCTGCGCCACGAGCTGGCGAAGAACCTGATTCTGCGCGAGAGCTACAACCGCAGCTACAGCCGTCCTGACGTCAATTCCCTCGTCGCCGGCCTGAACCTGAACGTGGAGACCGGCAACATCTCCGGGGGTAATCCCAACCTGCAGCCGTCCACGGCCGACAACTTCGACGTGCAGCTGGAGTACTACACCCCGAAGGGCGGCCTCTACTCCGCCGGCGTCTTCTACAAGAAGATGAAGGGCTTCTACTACGACTCGACCCTGCGCTTCACGAATACCGACGCGAACGGCTACCCGATCGCGGACCCCAATGGCGCGCGCCTCTACACCACCCAGGACAACGCCCTCGGGGCGACCAACTACGGCCTTGAACTCATCGCCCGCCAGCGCCTGCTCTTCCTTCCGGCCCCGCTGAACGGCCTCGGCGTGTCGCTCTCGGCCACCTTGACCAAGAGCGACGGGAAGTACCCCGGCCGCCTGGAGGAGAAGCTCCCGACCTACGGGTTCAGCGACCGCATCTACAACGCGGCGCTGGAGTATTCCGGCGGCGGCTTCCGGGCCCGGCTGTCCTACACCTACCGCTCCGACTTCCTCGAGGGCCTGGACGCGAACAACCTCTTCGACGACTATTTCGGCGCCTACGAGTCCCTCAACTGGGAATCGAGCTACCAGCTCAACCGCCAGACCCGGCTCTTCTTCAACGTGAACAACCTGACCGACGAGCCTCAGATCTCCTACCAGGGCGAGGGTCGGCCGGATAATCCGGAGGACTACACCACGTACTCTTGGCGGGCGACCACGGGGATCTCCTTCCGCTTCTGAGCCGCAGCTCCCTCCTCTCACGCAAAGCCGCCGGACCCCCGGCGGCTTTTTGCGTCCGGGGCCGCGCGCCACGGAGCGGTATTGCCGCGATGACACCCGCGCGTCGCGCCTCCGTAACTTGTCGGTGGCATCGTCTCCCGATGCGCCTCGCCCTTTGCTACTTGTTCGCCCTCCTCGTGTTGAGCCCGGCTGCCGTCATTCGCCTGCCGGCCCAAACCGGATCCTCTGCGGCGATCCGCGGCACGGTCGTCCACGAGGCCACGGGGAACTTCGTCGAGGGCGCGGTGGTGACGATCGCCGGCCAGAGTCGCGCGGAGATCACCGACAGCCGCGGACTGTTCTATTTTGGCGGGCTCGCCCCGGGCACGTGGCGCCTCACCGCGCGGAGCGCCGGCAGCTCCCCTGGGGAGGCCACCGTGGAGGTGGCGGCCGGGCGGACGGCCGCCGTGACCCTGCGGCTCGGATCCGAGGTGGTCGCGATGGAACGGTTGATGGTGACGGCGCAGGCCGAGGGCCAGGCCCAGGCGCTCAACGTGCAGCGCAATGCGGAAAACATCCGGAAGGTCGTCTCGCAGGACGCGCTGGCGAACTCCCGGCTCGGCGAGGTCGGGGAGGTGCTGATGGCGCTCCCGGGGCTCTATCTGGAAATCAGCACCCATCAGCCGAGCCGCCCGGTCATCCGCGGCCTCGGATCAGAATTCAACTCCATCACCTTCGACGGCGTGCGGATCGGCAACACCAACAACGACCGGGCCGACGGTGTGAGCGGCTACCCCGCGGAAAGCCTCGCGCGTGTGGAGCTCATGAAGTCGGTCACCCCCGACATGGAGGGCGACGCGATCGGCGGCAGCATCAACCTGGTCTCGCGCCGCGCCTTCGACCTGAGTGAACGCCTGCTAAAGCTGAACCTCGGGGGCGCCTACAACCGTCAGCAGCGTAATTGGGACCAGCAGTTCAACCTCGAGTACGCTGACCGCTTCGGACCGGCGGGCCGCCTCGGCATCTACTCGTCGCTGAACCACTACCGCTCCGACCGCGGCTACCACACCTCGAGCATCAGCTACCAGGTCGACGCCGCGGACAACTTCAACATTTCCACCTACACGCTCCAGGATCGGATCGAGGACGATTCGTGGAAGCTCAAGTACACGGGCAGCCTCGACTACAAGTTGAGCGAGACCACCACGCTCTGGCTGCGCGGCCTCTACAGCAACGACACCCGCTACCTCGAGGATTACCGGACGATCTACCGGCCCGGCACCCGCACCGCGATCACCCCCGACTCCGCCTCGTCCCGCAACGGCCGGGTGGACACCGACCGGCAGTACCGCGAGCCGGTGAGCACGAGCGGCCAGCTCGCGGCCGGCCTCGAGAGCCGGCAGGAGCGCTGGACCCTCGACGCCCGCGTGACCTACGGCCGGACGACGAACCACTACGAGGAGACCTTCACGCCGGTCTTCTCGTTCAACGGTACCGACCTCTCCTATGACCGCCGCGTCCGCGAGTTCCCGGTCTTCCGCGTCGACAACGGCATCAGCCTAGCCGACGCCAGCCGCCTCGCGCACCGCTCCATCGCCCGCAACCAGCATCCCTCACGCGACCAGGAGTTCACCTTTGATGCGAATGCACGCCGCCCCCTCGACGGGCTCCCCTTCGCGGCCTACTTCAAAGCCGGCACACGGGTGAAGCTGCGGAGCTGGGTGTTCGGC
>JBILWD010000345.1:0-3584 GCA_044370095.1 Opitutaceae bacterium
ACTCTCTACCCGGACTTCCCGTCGGCACCGTTCGCCTCTCCGTCACTTACACCGGCTACCGCACGGAAACCGCCAGCATTCAGATCACCGCCGGCGGCGTGGCCGTCAAAGACTTCGAACTCGTGTCCTCGCTCGCCGCGGCTCCGGCCAAGGACGACGCCGGCACGGTCAAACTGGAGAAGTTCGTGATCTCGACGGACCGCGAGGGCAACGCCAAGGCGATCATGGAACAACGTAGTTCGATGAACATCACCAACAGCGTTGCCTCCGATGTCTTCGGCGATGTCGCAGAGGGCAATGTCGGCGAATTTCTGAAGCACATGCCCGGCGTCGAACTCGACCTCGTCCAGGGCGAAATCCGCACCATCCGCCTCCGCGGCCTCGATTCCGAATACACGCAGGTTTCTCTCGACGGCGTTTCCCTCGCGTCAGCCGATGCCAACCAAGGTGCCTCGGGCAATGCCCGCGCCTTTTCCTTCGAGCAGGTTTCACTCGCCTCCATGGAGTCCATCGAGGTTTCCAAAACCATTTCTGCTGATGTCGATGCCAACGCTCCCGCCGGGACCATCAACCTGAAATCCAAGCGCGCCTTCAACATCGCCGGCCGCCGGATGTCGGCTCAGGCGAACCTCACGGCCTTTTCCGCGCGCTTCAATCTCGACGACTCCTACGGTCCGGACGACCGCCGGTCCCGGAAAATCCATCCGGGGGGCATCTTCGATTACTCGGACGTGTTCTTCAACAAGCGCCTCGGCATCAACCTCAACATCAGCGAGTCGATGGCCTACTCGGCGAATGCCCGCACGACGGTGACTTACAATTACACGCCCACGGCGACCGACCCGCGGCCGGTCGTCCCGACGTCCCTCGCGTTCATCCACGCCCCGCGAACGAACCGCCGCTCCACGGTCAATTTCACCTCCGACTTCAAGGCTTCCGAGCGTCTCGTGCTCTCCCTCGGACTCCTCTATAATTACGCCGACCTGAACAACCCCCAGCGGGCCCTCACCTTCAATACCGGCGCCCGGAATCTGGTCTCGGGCGCCGACCCGCTGGTGAGTCTCACCTCCTCCGCGGTCGGGTCGGTCAGCAGCAACCCCGCCGCCATCGTCAAGCAGGGCCAGACCCTCACCGTGCTGCCCAAGTTCGAATACCGCGTCGGCACCTTCGTGCTGGAGGGCAAGTTCGCCGGCTCCAACTCCATCTCGTGGTACGATCCCCGGGGCCGGCGTGGCGCCATCCGCGACGCCGGGGGTCCCACCCTCGCCAATGTCGCCTTCACCGCCCGGCGTTCCGCCTACAACAGCGCGGACTGGAAGATTGTGCAGACCGGCGGCGGCGATTGGGCCGACGGCGCCAACTACACCGCCCCGGCCATCACCATCGACGACGGCCGCTTCGCCCTCACCGACGTCTACAGTGGCGAGCTGATCGCCTCGTTCCGCACGACCAAGGGCCTCCCGATCCTCTGGAAGACCGGCCTGAAGCGCCGCCACGAGATCCGCGACTTCCGTCTCGATACCGAATCCCTCCGTTACAATCTCAACGGCGCAGCCGTCGGATCCTGGGCCGCCTACAAGTCGCCCTTCGACTTCGATATGGGCGCCACCAACACCGATTCCTCCGTCCGCTCGATCAACGGCGGCACGGTCTGGATGCCTGACCTCGTCCGGATGGGCACCCTCTTTCGCGAGAACTCCAGCCGCTTCGCCCAGACGATCACCGCGGCCAACTACTACAACGCCTTCATCGGCAACCGCCGCAATTACGAGGAGACCATCGACGCCGGCTTCCTGATGGGCACCACCACGATCGGCCGCCTCATCGTCCGCGCCGGCCTCCGGCGGGAGGAGACGCGCACGGACTCGACCGAGTTCAATCCACGTTCGCCCGCGGAACTCGCTGCGGCGGGATTCCCGGAAACGTCCGGCCGCGCCACGACGATCCCAGGGCTCGAGTACCAGTTCTTTTCCAAACCCAAGATCCATCGCAAGGGCGACTACGGGAACCTGTTTCCGAGCGCTTCCCTGAAGTACAAGATCTCGCCCAATCTCGACGCCCAGCTCGGTTTCTCCTCCACCATCCGCCGCCCCACTTTCCGGGATGTCGCCGGCGTCTGGGTCATCAACGACGACAACCTTACCGTCTCCGCACCCAACACCTCCCTCAAGCCGGAAACCTCCCGAAACCTTGCCGCGCGGCTCGCCTACTACTTCGAACCCGTGGGCATCCTGGCCGCCAATGTCTACCAGAACAACGTCAAGGGCCTCTTCATCACCAGCCGGATGACCGCCGCCGAATTCGGTTACTCCGGCGACATCGACCTCTCCAACTACGAGTTCATCACCACGACCCCGAGTGCCAACGAGGTCACCGTTCGCGGCATGGAGCTGGAATACTCGCAGTCGCTCTCATTCCTGCCCGCTCCCTTCAAGGGACTGAACGTCCGCGCCAGCTACACCCGCAGCTACGCGAGCATCAGGCGAGCCAACCTGATCCCGCACTCCATCAACGGAGGCGTCAGCTACGCGTACCGGGGGTTCAATTTCTACACCGCCCTCACTTGGCGCGACCGATACCCGACGACCGTGACGGGCACTCCCCGTTTCTACCGCCACCGCACCAACCTCGACGTCGGCGGGGGCTACCGGATCAACGAAAAGGTGAGCGTCTTCTTTTCCGCCCGGAATCTCTTCAACGCGCCTTACCTCATTATGGAACAGGTCGGCGCCAACGCTCCCGTCGTGCAGTTCTACGAGGTGAACGGCATCAACTGGACCTTCGGCCTCAAGACCCTGTTCTGACGCGCAACAGGGAGTTCCTTCCGCATCCGCGGCCGACCTAGTCCGAGCTCGGCCCCATTTTCCGCGTCCCGGCGGAAAGAGCACCCCCGGAGGCCGGGGAAGCATCCCGACGAGGCTGCGCGCCGGGGGCTCGGCGAAGGCGCGCCTCACCGCCCACGCGCCGCCGTGCGGAACTGCCGCGGGGTGCGGCCCGTCTCCCGCTTGAAGACCACGCTCAGGTACTCGACGTGCTCGAAACCAGTCCGCTCCGCGACCTGGTAGAGCGTCAGGTCGGTCTCGGTCAGCAACTGTTTCACCCGCGCCAGCCGCACCTGCAGGATCTCCTCCCGCGGGGTCCGCCCCAGCAGGCGCCGGAAACGCTGCTCCAGCACCCGCCGCGAGAGCGTCACCCCCTGCAATACATCGCCCACGTTGATGCCCTCGCACGCGTGCTCGCGGATGAACCTAACCGCCTGCGCGACCGCCCGGTCCTCCAAGGCCAGCACATCCGTCGACTGGCGCGCGACGACCCCCACCGGCGGGATCAGGTGCGCCACCGGTCGCACGGCCTCGCCCCGCATCATCCGGTCCAGCAGGGCCGCCGCCTCGTAGCCAGTGCGGAGCGTGTTGGGCATCACGCTTGAGAGCGGCGGCGACGCCAGCTCGCACAGCAGCTCGTCGTTATCGACGCCCAGCACCGCTACCTCGTCGGGAATCGCCAGACCCGCGCCGCGGCACGCGTCCAGCACCCGCTGGCCCCGGATGTCGTACGCGGCGAGGATGCCCACGGGCTTCGGCAGC
>JBILWD010000346.1:0-3573 GCA_044370095.1 Opitutaceae bacterium
CGGGACGACCGTGGCCGTGCTGGGTTGCGGCATCGACCGGGTTTACCCGCCCGAAAATCTCGGCCTGCAGCGGCGGATTGAGGCGGCCGGCGCCGTGCTCTCGGAGTTTCCCTTTGGCCGACCGACCGACCGGCAATCCTTCGCGATGCGCAACCGGATTGTTTCCGGGATGAGCGAGGCGGTGATTGTGGTCGAAAGCGGAGCCTCCGGGGGGGCGATGATCACCGCCCGTTTCGCCGGGGAACAGGGCCGACTGCTCTTCGCTGTCCCCGGCCGGGTGGATCAGCCGACGAGTGCGGGCTGCCATCAGCTGATTCGCGACGGGGCAACCTTGCTCACCACGGTCGATGAGCTGCTGTCCGAGCTGTCCTACCTAGACGGCCTGCATCCCCACGCCAGGTCTCCCGCCCGGCCCCCCGGGGCGTCGGTGCCGCCCGGGCTCGACGCCGAGACCCGCACGTTGCTGGAGCGCCTGCGGGAAGGGGCGCTGCTGGGGCCGGACGCCCTGGCCGAGGCGGCCGGCTTGCCCGTGGCGCAGGTGTGCGCCGCCCTGCTGCGGCTTGAGCTCACGCGCCTCGTGGTGCGCCATCCCGACGGCACCTTCGAGGCGGCCAGCCCGCCCTGAAGCCAAGGGGAACTTCAGCCCGGCGGCCAGGCCAGCGCGCGGCCGCCGAGCAGGTGCACGTGGAGGTGGGGGACCGATTCCCCACCGTGGGAACCGTGGTTCATCACGAGGCGGAAGCCGGCCGCAAGGTTCAGTTTCCGCGCCATCACCCCGGCCACCAGCAGCAGGTGGCCGAGCAGCGGGGCGTCCTCGGGCTGCGCGGCCCCGACGCGCTCGATGAGCCGCTTGGGAATCACCAGGAGATGGATGGGAGCCTGCGGGTGCAGGTCGTGCAGGACGATACAGTGCTCGTCCTCGTGTTCGATCCGGGCAGGCAGCTCGCGGTCGATGATCCGCTGGAAGACGGTCTTGGCCATCCCGCGACGCAAACGGCCCCGCGCCGGGAAGGAAACCTCTTTCTGGCTAGAGGAATAGCAGGTGCAGTTCCGTGCTCGCCGCGGTGCGCGCGGCCGCCAGATCCCGGATCAAGGCCAGCGCCTCTTCGTAGTCACGCTGCCGGCGGGGCGTGGCCCGTCGGCCCGGGGGCACTAGCGCCCGCCGCAGGTTGGTCACGAGCAGCGTGGCCTCCCGGTAGCCGGCGAGCCGCCGCAGGCCAGTCATAATCTCGGCCCGGGTGAACAGCGGGGTGGGGGAAGCTAGGGTCAGCGCGGCGTCCCAGTGGTAGAACCCGTGCCGCGGCTGCCGGGCAAACAGGCGGGCCAACAACTCCGCCGCCGCCGCGTTGAAGGCGGCCTCCTCGTCCGGCGCCGCCCCACCCGCCGCAACCGCCCGCTCCTGCAGTTCCGTCACGCTCAGGGCGATCGCCGCGCGGATCTGCTCGGCGAGGTACAGGTCCCGGCCGGTGGCCTGGGCGAACAGGGCGTTGACGAAGTGCAGCCGCCGCAGCGCCACCGGGTCGCGCTTCATCTCCCCAGGGTCAGGTCCGCGGCTCGCGGCCCAGGAGGCTGATTTCGTCCACAAACTCGGCCACGTCCCGGAACTCCTTGTAGACGCTGGCGAAACGCACGTACGCCACCTGGTCAACCGTCCGGAGCCGCTGCATCACGCCCTCGCCGATCGCGCGGCTCGGGATCTCCTTCTCAAATTGGGCCTCCAAGGCGTCCATTACATCCTCGACCAGCATCGCCACCTGCTCCGCGTCCACCGGCCGCTTGTGGCAGGCTGCCCGCACGGCCCGGGTAAGCTTCTCCCGGTCGAAATCCTCTCGGCGCCCGTCCCGCTTGATCACCATCACCCCGTCCCGCACGGAGACCTCGGTGGTACTGTAGCGGTGGCCGCACTCCAGGCATTCCCGGCGTCGGCGGATCGACGCGCCATCCCGGCTGATCCGGGAGTCGATCACCTTGTCCTCGACGGAGGTGCACTTGGGGCAACGCATTGGGGAGGATGACGTTCGGGCTAGGCCGGGGGTTGCAGGGGCCCTGCTCAGCCGAGCCGGAGGAAGTTCTCCAGAATCCGGCGTCCGCCAGCGGTGGCGATGGATTCGGGATGGAACTGGACGCCCCAGACCGGCAGTTCCCGGTGCCGCAGCCCCATAATCTCTCCCTCGGCCGTCTCGGCCGTGATCTCCAGCGCGGCCGGCAGGGTCTCCCGCTCCACCAGCAGCGAGTGGTACCGTGTCGCCGCAAATCCTTGAGGCATCCCGGCGAACACGTCGGTCCCCCGGTGCAAGATGGGCGAGGTCTTACCGTGCATCAGGCGCCCCGCCCGGACCACCCGGCCGCCGAAGTAGTGGCCGATCGACTGGTGCCCCAGGCAGACGCCCAGCATCGGCCGGACGCCCGCGAAGGCCTCGATCATCCGCAGGGTCACCCCCGCTTCCTTAGGCGAACAGGGCCCGGGCGAAAGGAGGATGCGCTCCGGCTGTAGTGCGCGGGCCTCCTCCACCGTGATCTGATCATTCCGGAACACGCGCTGCTCCACCCCCAACTCGCCAAAGTATTGGACGAGGTTGAAGGTGAATGAGTCGTAGTTGTCGATGACCAGCAGCACGTTGGCACTACCTCGCGGATTGACACCCGGGTCAAGCGCGTCGGTAGGTAGCCCCCCTCCGATGAGCGCCCACTTCCAGTTGCTCGGGACCGATCCCGCGACCGCCGCCCGCCGCGGCCGGTTGCAGACCCGCCACGGCAGCATCGAGACGCCGATGTTTATGCCGGTCGGCACCCAGGGTACGGTCAAGGCCCTCTCCCCCGCCCAATTGCGTGAGATCGGCGCGCAGATCATCCTCGGCAACACCTACCACCTGAACCTCCGCCCGGGCAGCCCCTTGGTGCGGGAACTGGGCGGGCTGCATTCGTTCATGCAGTGGGACGGCCCCATCCTGACCGACAGCGGTGGCTTCCAGGTCTTCTCCCTCGCCAAGCTGCGGGAAATCCGGGACGACGGCGTCGCCTTCGCCTCCCATTTGGACGGTCGCCGGCTCTTCCTTGGTCCGCGCGAGGTGATGACGATCCAACAGGAGCTGGGCAGCGACATCGCGATGGTGCTCGACGAATGCCCTCCCTGGCCCTGCAGCCGCGACGAATGCGCCCGGGCGGTGGAGCGGAGTCTTCGCTGGGCGGCGGAATGTCGGCGCATCGCGGAGGGGGAAGGATTCCTGGCCGCCGGGCACCACGTGTTCGCGATTGTCCAAGGCTCCACCTTCGACGACCTGCGCCGGGAGGCGGCGGAGGCCCTCACCGCCTTAGATTTCCCGGGCTATGCCGTCGGCGGGGTCAGCGTGGGCGAACCGGAGCCGGAAATGCTCAAGCAAGTCGGGGCGACCACTCCCTTCCTGCCCGCTGACCGGCCGCGCTACACGATGGGCCTCGGGACGCCGCCGCAACTGCTGCGGATGATCGCCCTGGGGGTGGACCTGTTCGATTGCGTCCTGCCCAGCCGCGTGGCGCGCAACGGCCTCGTGTTCACCCCGGACGGCCCGCTCAACCTACGCAACGAGCAGTACC
>JBILWD010000347.1:0-3571 GCA_044370095.1 Opitutaceae bacterium
TGATCTCGGCTCGCAGCTTCGCCAGATTTCCCGCCTGCGCGGGATCGCCGGCGAGGTTGCGCTGCTCGTTCGGATCACGGGTCAGGTCGAAGAGCTCCCAAGCGTCCTTCTTCCAATAATGGATCAGCTTGTGGGTCGCGGTGCGCACGCCGTAGTGGGCGCGCGTATTGTGGTGGCCAGGGTCGTGGTAGTAGCGGTAGTAGACGGAGGTGCGCCAGTCGGCCGGCTCCGCGCCGCGGAGGATAGGGGCGAGGGAACGCCCGTGCATCTCGGTCGGGACGGGCAGGCCGGCCAGCTCGAGGAAGGTCGGCGCAAAGTCAGCATTGAGGGCGAAGCGCTGGGTCACGGCGCCGGGTTTCACGCCGGGCCCGCGCACGAGCAGCGGGATATGGAAGCCCGGCTCGTACATAAAGCGCTTGTCGTACATCCCGAGGTCGCCGAGGTACCAGCCGTTATCGGCGGAGTAGATCACGATGGTGTCCTTGGCCAAGCCGGTGCGGTCGAGGTACTCGAGTACCTCGCCGATGCTGTCGTCCACGTCCTGCACGCAGGCGAGATAGTCCTGCATATAGCGTTGGTACTTCCAGCGCACGAGCTCCTTGCCCGTCAGGGTCTGGCGGGTGCCGTTAGGGAGGGTGACCTCGACCTCGGTGGGTTTGACGTTTAGCCACTGCTGACGCGCGGGCCCGGGCGCTAGGTCCGCGGGGGGCTCGAGCTTCAGGTCCCGGCGCGTGAGGTCGTTGGCGACGGTCTGGCGGTTCTCCGGCAGGGCCGCCGGGCGGGTCGCGTAATCGTCCCAGAGGGTCTCGGGTTCAGGGATCACGCGGTCTCGGAAGCGGGCCTTGTTGGCGGCGTCGGGTTCCCAGGCGCGGTGGGGCGCCTTGTGGTGGAGCATCAGGAAGAAGGGGCGGTCTTTCGGGCGGGTCTCCAGAAACTCGATGCCGAGCCGGGTCGTGAGCGGCGAGACGTGCCCCGGTAGGGTGAGCCGGCCGTGGGGCGTGAGGAAGTCGGGGTTATGGTAGAGACCCTGTCCCGGCAAAATGATCCAGCGGTCGAAGCCCGTCGGCATACTCCCGAGGTGCCATTTGCCGATCATTCCGGTGTGGTAGCCGGCGTCCTGCAGCATCCGGGCGACGTGCGGCTGGGCGCCGTCGAAGACGTTGAACACCGGCACGCCATTGGCGTGGGAATATTTCCCGGTGAGGACGACGGCGCGGCTGGGGGTGCAGATCGAGTTGGTGACGAAGCAGTGCTCGAAGCGGGTGCCCTCGCGGGCGAGGCGGTCGAGGTGGGGTGTTTGGTTCACCTTCGAACCGTAGGCCCCGATCGCGTGGCGCGCGTGGTCGTCGGAGAAGATGAAGAGGATATTCGGCCGGCCCGCGGGCGCGGCGGAAGTCGCGGCGGCGAGCAGGAGCGGTAACAGGAGGGTGGGGAGGCGCATCGGAAAAACGGTTCAGGCCGGTTGGGCGGGTGAGGCGGGAGGGGCGGAGGGGGCGGGGATGGGTTTGGTGAGGAGCGCGGAATTGAGGCCGGGCAGACGCTCGGAGAACTCCTCGCCGGGCGCGGCCTGACGCAGGGCGCGCTGGACCATCCCCATCCGGGCATCGAGGTTGTCGATCATCGACACGAAGACCGCCTCTGGGGTGGCCGCGTACACGGCCGCGCCCCACTCGGGTTCACCCTGGTGGGAGAGGATGATGTGCTCGAGGCGCTCGAGGCGGTCCGCGTCCAGCCGGGCCTTCATCCCGTGCTTTCGGGCGAGCTGGTAGCCGAGGACCACGTGGCCCTGCAGGATCCCGCGGCGGCTCCGGCGCGTCGCAAGCGAACCCTCGTACTCGATCGCCTTGCCGGTATCGTGAAGCAGAATGCCGGCGAGGGCGAGATCGGCGTCCACCTCCGGATAGAGAGGGAGAAGCGCGCGGCAGGCGCGGGCCATCCGCACGGTGTGTTCGAGGAGACCGTGCCGGTAAGCGTGATGCATCGCTACAGCTGCCGGCGACCAGCGGAAGGTGGCGCCGATCTCCTCGAAGACCCCGCGCACCGCAGCCCGGAGCTCCTCGTGCCGGAGCACGGTGATGCACGCCTCTAGCTCCGCCCAGAGCGCCTGCGGGTCCTCGGGCGCCAACTCGACTAGATTGTCGATGACTCCCGGGGCGCCCAACTCCTCTTCCCCGAGCGCCTCCACCTGCTGCAGCCGCGGGGAAAGCCGGCCCTGATAGTATTCGATCCTCGCCTCAATCCGAACCACGCCGCCCTCGCCCGCCGCCCGCAGGGCGTCGAAGACCGGGCTGTCCCCAAACACGGTACAGCTAAATGAGCCAGTCCGGTCCCCGAGTTCAGCGCTCAGGAAACCGTTGCCGTTGCTGGCGGTCTTCAGCGCGGCTTTCTTTACCACTAGCACCGCGGAGAACGGACGGCCACTTCCCTCGGCGCCCAAGGCCTTGAGATCACGGACCAACACGGTGGGGGAGGCGTTGCTCATAAGTTGGATCCCGTGGATCCGTGATCGCCGGCGCGCGCCTTGACGAGCGCGGTGAGGCCCCGGAAGAACGGGTGGCAGGAGTCTTGCAGCAGCGAGTAAAACACGGTCTCAGCCGGCAGGAGGTGGCAACCGAGCCGCGCTAGCGCGCCGAGCGCGGCGGCGGCGTCCGCCGGCCGGCGGGCACCCACGCAATCGGTGAGCACGGTGACCTCTAGTTCCGCGCGGAGCGCGTCGATCGCGGTCTGGTAGACGCAGATGGGTGTTTCGATGCCCGCGAGCAGCAGGTGCCGGGGTCCGGTGTGGCCGAGGAGCGCCTCGCGCACGGCTTCGTCGCCGAAGGCGGAAAACGTCTGTTTCGCCCAGACCGGGGCGGCCGGGGCGGCAGCGCGGAGGCCGGTCACCGTGGAGCCGAGTTTGGCCGGCACCTGCTCGGTGAAGGCGACCGGTAGGCCCAGCCCGGTCGCGGCGGCGAGCGCGAACCGGCAGTCGCGCGTCAGTGCTCCCGCCGGGTCGATCGCGGCCAAGAGGCCCGGCTGCAGGTCGACGGCGAGCAGGAGGAGGTCGGAGGGTGGGGAGGGCGCCGCGGCCACGTTCGCGGCAAGTTGGCGGCGGGCGCCGGGCGTGGGAATGTTTTTCTGCGCGCGCCGGGCATCTTCGGGCTAGCCTCCGGCGGGGGCGTCCCTTGTCTTTGCCCTGCCTATGGAGCTATCCCTGCAGCCCGTCGCCACCACCTGCCAGGTCTCGGGCGAGCCCTTCGCGGCCGGCGCCCGCGTGGCGAGCCACTTGGTTCAGGTCGGGCCGACGCTGGAGATCGTCCGCTGCGACGTGCTAGAGCAACACTTGGGCGGGTTCGCCCCGCCCGGGAAGGTCGCGTGCCGCTGGGTGCAGGCGTTTCGTCCGCGGCGGGCCGGCGAGAATCCCGACCGCGCCCTGAAGCTCACCGCGGAGAGCCTGTTCGTGACCCTCGCGGACCCGACCACCGAGCCCACGCCCGAGAACACGAGGCTGCTGCAATTTCTCGCGCTGATGCTGGAGCGGAAGAAGGTGCTGCGGCCGCGGGGTCGATCGGTGGACGGTTTGCGCCTCCGC
>JBILWD010000105.1:0-10877 GCA_044370095.1 Opitutaceae bacterium
CAGCGCGGCCTTGGTCGCGTCGGACACCCCGTCCTTGTAACGCAGGTTGGCGAGTTCGAGCTTGAGGAAGGAGACGTACGAGGTCTGCAGGGCGGCCTGCTCCTTGGGGATCCCGCCCGCGTAGAACGCCAGCCCAAGGATGACCTCATTCGCCCGGGATTGAGTCGGGTGCTTGGCCAGATAATCCATCCCCGCGGCGATGACCTTCTGGAACCGGGCCTGGTCGCGCGCGCCGCCGGCACCCCGCTCCCGGTTGAAGGCCTCAAACGATAGGTCGGCAGCGGACTTGGCGGGCGCCTTGGCCGCCTTGTCCGCCGACTTGGGCGCGGAGGTCTGGCCGGCAAGGGGGACAAGCGGGAGCAGCGTGGCAACGAGGACGGGCAGCAGGCGGAGTTTCATCGCGGTAGGGGGTTGGAGGCGGACGCAGCGGGCGCGGACCCGGAAACGCCCGGGACCACGGGAGGCCAACCAATCGCGGGAGGCGAACCGCGCAAGCCAAAGCGGCCGAAGAACGCGTCAGGGCGCGAGGTGGCGTTCCAGCCAGGCGTAGGCCCGGGTACGCATCTCGGAGGGAAAGTCGTGTTCGCAGGCGGGGTGGACGACGTCGAGGTTCGCCGGGGCACCCAGCAGGGCATAGACCGGGCGCGCGGCGACGATGCTGCGCTCCACGCTTTGCCACTTGAAGTTGCTGTCACCGGTGGGCGCGATCGCGAGAAAGGCCCGCGGCGCGAGGGCGCCGATCAGTTCCGGGAAATCGAACGGGATAGCCTCCAGCCGGCCCGCGTAGGCCGCCAGCGCCGGCATATAGCGCTCTTGGGTCCAACCCTGACCCGGACGCCACACGACGTCCCGCTTCTCCTGATAATAATCGAGGAACGAATCGAAGCCGCAGCTCGAGACCACCGCGCGGATGCGTTCGTCGAAGAGGGCGGTGTAGATCGAATTGTGGCCGCCGAGGGAATGCCCCACGGCGCCGAAGCCCCGGGTCGATACCCCCGGCGTGGCCGCGAGGACGTCGAGGCCGCGAATATTGTCCCAAATGGCCTTCATCGTCCCACTCTTGTAACCCAGCCCCGCGAGGTCCGGCCGGTAGTCCCCGAGGTGCGGGTACGGCGGCGCCAGCACCACGAAGCCCCGGGCGGCGAGCTCTTCGCCGTAGTTGCGGCCCGGCTTCCCGTCCGGCCGGCCGAGGCCGACCACCGGGCGGTTCCCCTCGGCGTTGTTGGTCGGCATCAGCGCGAGGACGCCCGGACGCACCGCCCGGCCGGCGAGCACCTCTTTCGGAATCAAAAGGAAGGCCGGCACCGTCCCGCCGGGTTCCGCGACGTAGGTAATCTCGCGGCGGACATAAGTGCCGCAGTCGGCCTCGGAGATCACCTGAACATTCAGGGGTACGCGGCGGTCAGCGCCCGGCAGGGGGCCCATCACCGCCACCGCACCGGCGAGGATCTCCGCGCGGCGTTGGGCCCAGTCGGCTGCGTTCCGAACCGGAGCCGGCCGGCCATCCGTCCCGCGATGGACCAGCAACTGGTGGCGATCGAGGCGTTCCGCGGCCGGGGCCAGCAAGGGCAGGAGGAAGAGTAGCAGAGGCAGGCGGCGGAGGGGCATACGGACAGCGTGGGCGGCGGACCGGCCGGCGTCGCGCCAAAACTCAGCGCTCGCGGCCGCGGCGGACTGACTCCGCCCTTGCCTCGGCCGGTGGCGAGGGGGTTACTCGGAGGATGCCCCGCCGCCCCGCCCTTGCCCTCGCCCTCCTCCTCTGGTTGCCGCTGGCCGTGCCCGCGCTGCAGGCGGGCGCCGCCCAGGGTTGGCGGGCGGGCACCGGCCGGGAAAACATCACGCCGCCCGCGGGCCTATGGATGACCGGCTACGCGACCCGCGACCGGCCGGCGGACGGAAAGCTGCAGGACCTGTGGGTGAAGGCCCTCGCGGTGAGCGATCCCGCGGGCAACCGGGGCGTGCTGCTGACGCTGGACCTCTGCGGCATCGCGCGGGAAACCACGGACCGCGTGGCCGCGGAGTTGGAGCGGCGTCACGGCCTGCCGCGGGCGGCGGTGATGACCAATGTTTCGCACACCCATTGCGCCCCGGCCCTCGAGGGCAACCTGCGCGGCATCCGCCGGCTGCCGCCGGACGGCCGCGAGCGCTCCCTCGCCTACTTGAAGGAACTAGAGGGCAAAATGGTTCAGGCGGCGGAGAGCGCCCTCGCGACCCTCGCGCCGGCCAAGATCGGCTGGGGCGTCGACGAGGCGACCTTTGGCTTCAATCGCCGCGAGAATTCCGAGAAGGACGTGCCCGCGCTGCGCGCCGCCGGGAAACTGAAGGGCCCTTTTGACCCGCGCGTGCCCGTGCTTGCAGTGCGGGGGACCGACGGTGTCCTCCGTGCCCTGCTCGTCTCCTACGCCTGCCACAGCACCACCCTTGGGATATTCCAATGGCACGGGGATTACGGCGGCGTGGCCCAACTGGAGCTGGAGCGCCGGCATCCGGGCGCCACTGTGCTCTTCGCGATCGGTTGCGGCGCCGACATCAACCCCGCCCCGCGCCGCGAACTGGTCCACGTCGAGGCCCACGGCCGCGCCTTGGCCGACGCCGCCGATCGGGCGCTGGGCCGCCCCTTGGCCCCGGTTGAGGGCCGCTTTGCCGCCGCGTGGACCGATGTGACCCTGCGCTTCGCGCGCCAGCCGACGGAGGCCCAATTGAAGGAGGCTGAGGAGAAGGTGCAGCCGAACCGCGAGATGCACCAGGCGTGGGCGGCCTCCGTCCGCGAACTCCAGCGTACCCGCGGCCCGCGCCTCCTCGAATACGATTACCCGGTGCAGGCCTGGCGCCTCGGCGGCCTAGCCTGGGTGGCGCTCGGCGGCGAAGTGGTCGTCGATTACGCGCTGCGGCTGCGGCGCGAGGCGGGCGACGCCCTCTGGGTGTTCGGCTACTCGAACGACGTGATGGCCTATATCCCGAACGAACGCGTGCTGCGCGAGGGCCGCTACGAGGGCGAGACCTCGATGGTGCCCTACGGCCAGCCGGGCCCCTGGGCCCCGGGACTGGAGGACCAGATCGTCGGCGCCGTGCACGACCTCCTCGGCCGGACCGCGGCCCCCTAAACCTTTTTTCCATGCCCAACGCGAAACTCCCGAAATCCCCCCGGATCCTCACGACCACCGTCGGCTCCTACCCGGTGCCCGAATGGCTCGCGGCCCTACCCAGCGAGCAGGCGGTGATCGACGCCACCCGCGTCGTCTTCGATCTGCAGCGCCAAGCCGGAATCGACCTACCGACCGATGGGGAACTGTACCGCTTCGACATCAACCATCCCGACACCAACGGGATGATCGAATACTTCATCCGCCCGATGGCGGGCATCTCCTCGGTCGTCGGCCGCTCAGTGACCGATGAGTTCTCGCGCCACCACCCGATGGGATTCCGCCGCAAGCCGGCCGGGGTCGTCACCGGCGCCCTCGGCGAAGGCTCGCTCAACCTCCTCGCCGATTGCCAGCGGGCGGCCGCCGTGGCCGGCGGACCGTTCAAGTTCACCGTGACCAGCCCCTATATGCTGGCCCGGACCCTCCTCGACCATCACTACCGCGACTTCGACCGCCTCACGATGGCCCTCGGCGAGGTCCTCGCGGCGCAGGTCACCGGTCTGCCCGCGGCCTGCATCCAAGTGGACGAGGCCAATATTCCGGGCAACCCGGCGGACGCCCCCCTCGCGGCGGCGGCGATGAACCTGGTGCTCGACGCCATCTCGCCCGGCACCGAGCGCAGCGTGCACTTCTGCTTTGGCAACTATGGCGGCCAGACCATCCAGAAGGGCAACTGGCGCAAGCTGCTGGACTTCCTCAACGCCCTCCACACCGACCACCTCGTGCTCGAGCTGGCGCACCGGCCCGCCGCGGACCTCGACGCCCTCAAGCACATCGATCGCCGCATCGCCCTCGGCGTCGGCGTGATCGACATTAAGGTGAACCACATCGAGACCCCGGACGAGGTGGCCGCACGCCTCGAGGCGGTCGAAAAGAAGGTCGGCCCAGGCCGCGTGCGCTGGGCCCACCCCGACTGCGGGTTCTGGATGCTCAAGCGGTCGATCGCCGACCGGAAGATCGAGGCCCTCGTGAAGGGCCGCGACAAGTACCTCGGCCGCTAAACGCGGCCCGTTTCGCTCCGCGTCCGCGCCCCGCGCGGGCGCGGAACTCAGCGGGCGGGAGCCGCTGGGGGCGTCGCTTGGGCGCCGTAGCTGCCGGTCTCGGCGGCGCGCACGAAGGCCTCGGTGACGCCCTTGAGTTCCTCCCAGCGGCGCCGGATGTGCTTGGCCTCCTCGCGGGTGATCGTGCTGTCGGCCGAAGCCGAAGCGATCGTGGCGAGCATATCGGCGAACTCCTGCACGATCCCGTTGGTGGCGGGGATCAACCGGGCGCTGCCCGCGAGCTCCTGCGGGTTACGGATGTAGAAACCGTCGCCCTGCTCGCACACCCATTGGGCGATGCGCGGGTCGCCCGTGATGCGCTGCAACTGGCCGACCCGCTCGAGCGGGCTGCCGGAGGCGGCGCCCGGATCGACGGGCTCGGCCCACTTGTAGACGAGGGAAAGGGACAGATTCATATCGGCGGCGATCCGCTTGGCGCTGGTCTGTTTCAGGACCTCCTTCATCACCTCGTGAGCTTGCATCGCGACCGAGCGTGCGGGGAACGCGTGGAAACGCAACCCCGGGGCGCACAACGATTTTTGGCGTGCTTCCGCGGCCCCGCCTCTGGTTTGCTGCCGCCTTTACGAACCTCCCCGCATGAACATCCACGAGTACCAGGCCAAAGCCCTCTTCGAGAAATACGGCGTGCCCGTCCCCCGCGGCGCCGCCGCCCGGAGCCAGGCGGAATTCGCCACGGCCCTGGCGCAGCTCCCCGAGGGGCCCACGATGGTGAAGTCCCAGATCCACGCCGGCGGGCGCGGCAAGGGCACGTTCACCAACGGCTTCAAGGGCGGCGTGAAGTTCTGCGCGGATAAGGCCGCCGCCCTCTCGATGGCCGGCAATATGCTCGGCCAGACGCTCGTCACCGCCCAGACCGGCCCCGCCGGGCGCCGCGTGCAGACGGTGTACTTCACCGTCGCGAGCGACATCAAGAAGGAGTACTACCTCGCCATCCTCCTCGACCGCGCCAGCTCCCGGCCGGTCATTGTCGCCTCGACCGAAGGCGGCGTGGAGATCGAGAAGGTCGCCCACGAGACCCCGGAGAAGATCACCAAGGTCCGCGTCGATCCCGCCTACGGACTCGCGGATTTCCAGGTGCGCGACCTCGTCGCCGCCCTTGGCCTCAGCGGCGCGGAGGCCAAGAACGCCGCGAAGCTGATCCGCAACCTCTACACCTGCTTCTGGGAAACCGACGCCGCGATGGTCGAGGTTAACCCCCTCATCACCACCCCGGCCGGCGAAGTGCTCGCCCTGGACGCCAAGGTGTCCTTCGACGACAACGCCCTCTTCCGCCACCCGGAGATCACGGCGCTGCGCGACCTCAACGAGGAAGATCCGAAGGAGATCGAAGCCTCGAAGTACTCCCTCAGCTACATCGCCCTCGACGGCAACATCGCCTGCCTCGTCAACGGCGCCGGCCTCGCGATGTCCACGATGGACATCATCAAGCACTTCGGCGGCACGCCGGCCAACTTCCTCGACGTGGGCGGCGGCGCCTCGAAGGACCAAGTAGTCGCGGCCTTCAAAATCATCCTCGGCGATCCGAACGTGAAGGGGATTCTGGTGAACATCTTCGGCGGGATTATGGACTGCAACGTGATCGCCCAAGGCATCGTCGAGGCGGTCCGCGAGGTCGGCCTCAAGCTGCCCTTGGTCGTCCGCCTCGAGGGCAATAATGTCGAGGCCGGCAAGGCCACCCTCGCCGCTTCCGGGCTCACCCTCGTGTCGGGCGACACGATGGCCGATGCCGCGCAGAAGATCGTCCGGCTCGTCGCCTGAACCCCGTCCGCACCTCCCTCCTATGGCCATTCTCATCACCCCCAGCACGAAGATCCTGATCCAGGGTATCACCGGCGAGTTCGGGGCCCGCCACACCCGGCTCTCGCTCGATTACGGCACGCAGGTCGTCGCGGGCGTCACGCCCGGCAAGGGCGGCCAGCACTTCGAGCATCAGGGGCACCGCGTCCCGATCTTCAATTCGGTCGCCGAGGCCGCCCGCGCCACCGGCGCCACGGTCTCCGCGATCTTCGTCCCGCCCCCGTTCGCGGGCGACGCGATCCTCGAGGCGGTGGACGCCGACCTCGACCTCGCGGTGGCCATCACCGAGGGCATCCCGATCCGCGACATGATTCGCGTGAAGCGCGCGATGCAGGGCCGCCGCACCCGCTTGGTCGGCCCCAACTGCCCCGGGCTGGTCACGCCCGGCACGGGCCCCGGCTCCAAGGGCGGCTGCCGCATCGGTATCGCCCCGGGCTACATCCACCGTCCGGGTCACGTGGGCGTCGTTTCCCGCTCCGGTACCCTCACCTATGAGGCCGTGTTCCAGCTGACCTCCAAGGGCATCGGCCAGTCGACCTGCGTCGGCATCGGCGGTGATCCGGTCAACGGCACCTCGCATCTGGACGTGATCAAGCTGTTCAATGCGGATCCGGAAACGCACGGGATCATTATGATCGGCGAGATCGGCGGCAGCGCCGAGGTCGAGGCCGCCCGCTGGGTCCGCGAGCACTGCCGCAAGCCGGTCGCCGGATTCATCGCCGGCGCCACCGCCCCCGCGGGCCGCCGGATGGGCCACGCCGGTGCGGTCATCGGCAGCCACGAGGACACCGCCGCGGCCAAGATCGCCATCTTCCGCGAGTGCGGAATCGAGGTCGCCGCGACCCCGAGCGATATGGCCGACGCGCTGCTCCGCTCCGCTGCCGCCCGCGGGGTGAAGCTGTCCTGAGGCTGCCCGGACTGCGCGGCGCCGGCCCCCACCGCGGGGCGGCGCCGCGGAACCGGACTCATTTGCCCGCTTGCCGGCACGGCACGGCACGGGCACACCGGACGGGATGAAGTTCACCCCGCTCCTGACCGCCCTCCTCGCCCTCCTCGCCGCGCCGCTGCTGGCCGCCGACCCCAAGGCCAAGGCGCCTGACGTCGCCAAGCTCGACCCCGCGATGGGCGCGGGCAAGCAGGCCGCCGCCGAGCTGGTCTGGCACGACGTGACCCAATGGGGCGTCGAAGGCCGGGCTTGGGCCGATGCCCCCCGCGCGCGCTGGTTCGACCGCTTTCCCGCCGCCGCGCAGCAGACCGTGACGCCGGCCGTTTGGAACCTCAGCCGCGACAGCGCGGGGATGATGGTTCGCTTCCGCACCAATGCGTCCGCCCTTCACGTCCATTACCGCCTGCAGAAGGACCGTCTGGGGATGCCCCATATGCCGGCGACGGGCGTGAGCGGCGTCGATCTGTACGCGCGGGATGACCAGGGCCGCTGGCGCTGGGTGCAGGTCACCCGCCCGGACAAGCAGGAACTGAAGGTCGAGATCATCCGAGATCTCGCGCCCGGCGAGCGCGAGTACGCGGCCTACCTGCCCCTCTACAATGGCGTCGAGTTCCTCCGGCTCGGCGTGCCCCCGGGCGCCACGTTCCAGGGCCTCGCGCCGCGCGCCCGGCCGGTGGTCTTCTACGGGACCTCCATCACCCACGGCGCCTCCGCGTCGCGGCCCGGGATGGTGCATCCCGCAATCCTCGGCCGCCGCCTCGATCTGCCGGTGGTGAACCTCGGCTTCTCCGGCAACGGGCGAATGGACGCCGCCGTGGGCGACTACCTGACGCAGGTGGATGCGGCCGCGTACGTGATCGATTGCCTACCCAATATGAACGCCGCAGCCGTACGCGAGAAGTGCGTGCCCCTCGTGCGCCAGCTCCGGAAGGCCCGCCCGGACACGCCCATCATTCTGGTCGAGGATCGCCGCTTTACCAATAGCTGGATCACTCCCGCGAAGGCCAAGTTCCACGATGAGAACCACGCGGCCCTGCGCGAGGCCTTCGCCACCCTCCAACGCGAGGGCATCCGTGGGCTCCATTACATCGCGGGCGACCCCCTGCTGGGCTCGGACACCGAGGGCGCCACCGACGCTTCCCATCCCAACGACCTCGGCTTTATGCGCCAAGCGGACGTGATGGAGCCGGTGCTGCGCGCGGCGCTCGGCCGCTGAGCCGCCGACGCCCCGATTCTCGACATCCGCCCGCGTTCCGCCATCCTCCGACTTATGCCTCGCTCGTTCCGCCGCCATCCGGGCCTCCGCCGCCGGGCCTTCACCCTGCTGGAAATCCTCGTGGTGCTCGCGATCATCGGCCTCCTCGCCGGCCTCGCCATCACCAACGTCGACAAGATCTTCGGGGGCGCCCAGGCGAGCACGGTGAACATCTTCGTGCGCGAGAGTATGAAGACCCCCCTCACCTCGTACCGGATCCATATGGGCGACTATCCGTCGACCAGCGAGGGGCTGCAGGCGCTCCTCACCCGCCCCGCCACTAAGGGCGACCGCTGGTTCGGTCCCTACTTGGACGGCGGCAAGGTGCCGACCGATCCTTGGGGCGAAACCTACCAATACGCTTACCCGGGCACGCGCAACAAGGGCGGCTATGACCTCTGGTCCAAGGGACCCGACAAGCAGAGCGGGACCGCCGATGACCTCGGCAACTGGGACGCGGGGGCCGGGGCCGAGAAATAGGCCCGCGGATGCGGCGGTCTCCTCACCGTCCTCCTCGCCCCTTCCGGCGCGGGTTCACGCTGCTTGAGATCCTGCTGACCCTTGCCCTGATCGGGCTGCTGGCGGCATTTCTCGTGGGCGGTTCCGCGCGGCTGCTCTCCACCCGGGGCGCGACTCCGGCCGAGGTGTTCTGGCGATCCGTGGCCGAAGCCCGCCGGACCGCCCTCCAGTCCGGCCGCGAGGTGCGCCTGCGCTTCGACGGCGAGACCCGAGCCTTCCTGCTGCTCGACAGCGAGGCGCCGCCCCCGGGCCCCCTCGGCGAGCCACCCGCGCCAGAGCGGCCGCTGCGCCGTTTTCCCGTCTCCGCCGAACTCGCGGGAGATCTGGAGGTGGATTTTCTCGGCGCGGCCACCCAAGGGGGGAACGCGATTCTGGTGGGCGGGGTGCTGCTCGAGGCCCGTTCCCTGCCCCACGCGACCTTTTACCCGGACGGCACCTGTGCCCCCTTCCGCGCCCAGCTTGCCCGCGCCGGCGGCCGTTCCGTCCTGCGGATCGATCCCTGGACCTGCGCGCCGGTTCTCACGCCCGACGATGACCGCACCGCACCCTAGGGCCGCCCGCGGCTTCACCGTGGTCGAGGTGCTGGCGGCGCTCTCGATCTTCGCCTTCGCGGCCGTGATGATGGCCTCGGCCTACCTCAACGTGCTCAACAGCTACGAGGCGGCCGCCCGCGGGGCCGTGGTGGACGAGGATTTCGCTTTCGCCCGCCAGCAGGTGCTGCGCGAACCCGACCCGCGGAAACTCGAGGAAGGCGGCGAATTCGAGACCGCCGGCGGCCGCCGCGCCAAGTGGTCCGCGGAGATCGCGCCCACCTCCATCGCGGACGTCTACCAGGTCACCTTCAGCTGCGAGCTCACCTCGACCGATGCTTCCGGTCCCGAGCGCCGGAGCCAGTCGTTTCTCTTGCTGCGCCCGACTTGGGTGACCGACCCCGGCGTGCGCGGCCGGCTGAAGGAGGAGACGAAGACTCGCATCCTCGAGCTGAAGACCAAGCGGGAACAGGAGGCCGGTTCCCGATGAGGCCGATCGCCCCGCGCGGCCCGCGCCGCGCCTTCACCCTACTGGAGATGCTGCTGGCCCTCGCGCTGGTGGCCCTGCTGCTGGTCGCGATGAGCTCCTTCCTGTTCTCGCTGGGGGAACTCTGGGGCCGGCGCGCGGATGTCCGCCTGCTGGACCAGCACGTGCGGGCAGTCACCCGCTTCCTTGCTCAGGACCTGCGCACCGCCGCCCTGCCTCCCTTCGGCCGGGCCGACGCCGCGCCCTTCACCCTGCCCGAGGTACGGCCGCGCGCCGGCCTGATCGAGCGCCTCTTCACCTTCGAGCTACCCGCCGGCAGCCGGCTCTGCGACTGGCCGGGGGAGCCGTTGCCCGAGGTCGTCTGCTCGCTGCAGGTCCGCAGCGGGGACGGGCTGCTGCTCCTCTGGCAGTCGCGGCTGGAGCGCGGCTTCGGCGAGGACGCGCCCCGGGAGACCCTCGTGTCTCCACTCGTGACGGGAATCGCCTTCGATTACTACGATCCCGAAGCGCGGCGCTGGACGACCGAGAACCTGCTCAAGCTGGATCCGCAGGGCCAGCCGTTGGTGCCGGGCCGCCTGCGCCTGACCTTCACCCACGGGCAGCTCAAGCGGGAGAGCCTGATCGCCGTGCCCGCGGCCGGCGCCGGCCTGCCCGCCTTCTGAACGATGCCGGCGCCCCTCCCCCGCTCCGCCCGCCGCCGCACGTCCCGCGGCTCCGTCATCGTGGTGGTCCTGACCACCCTGATGTTCGCGGCCCTCGCGCTGGTGGCCTTTATGGACCGGGCGGCGGTGGATCTGCTGGTCGATCACCGGGAGTCCGTGAAGCGCCGCCTCCGGGTGGAGGCGTTCTCGGCGTTGGAGATGACGTTGGGGGTACTGGCCGAGTTCAAGGAGGCGGGCAACGGCCTGCGCAGCCCCGCCGAGGGCTGGGATGACCCGCTGGGGTTCGCGGGTTACGAGCCGGAGGAAGGTCGGACGGTGACCGTCACCTTCAGCGACGAAAGCGGCAAGCTCCCCCTACCCCGCACTTCGCCGCAGACGCTCCTGCAATTGCTTCTGTATTGGGAGGTGCCGAAGGCGCGCGCGGAGGAGGTGGTCGACGCGCTCCTCGGCTGGATGAAGCCTGGCCACGTGTACAGC
>JBILWD010000106.1:0-10871 GCA_044370095.1 Opitutaceae bacterium
TCCAATGGGGTGACGGGCTCGAGGGGCGGGCGACTGTAGCAGGACTGGACCAGGACTGGAGGCAGACTGGAGGCAGCTCAGGCGCGTGAGGGGCGGCTGGGGGCGGACGGCTCGGTCCGGGCTTTAGGGGCAACAAAAAGGCACCTGCCTTGCGGGCAAGTGCCGGAAAGTGGTGCCCCCACGGGGAATCGAACCCCGCTTTGAAGATTGAGAATCTCCTGTCCTAACCGATAGACGATGAGGGCGAAAACTGAACGCGAGAGCGTTAGCGATTTCGCCGACGCGTCAAGCGCGCAGTGCGCCGCTCACTTCTTCACCGTAAACGGCAGCGAGAACTCGGTCTTTTCCCACTGGATGCGGATCACACCGCTCAGGCTCTGCGGGGGCGTGTTCTGCACGGCGATGGTCAGCTGGTCCACGTTGCGGTCCAGCGCGGTCTTCTTCAGCGGCACGCGCGCTTGGTCGTTGGCCTCGTCCACCGGGACGCCCCACTTGCCGATGCTGCGGCTGAAGGCCAGCTGCGAGCCCTCCCCCTCCTGCGGGACGATGTAAAGGGTGTAGACGCCCGCGGGGATGGTCTTCCCGCCGGTCTCGATCGCGTGCTGCAAAATGATGCTGGTCGCCTCGTCGGCACCGAGCCGGTCCGCCTTGCCCCACGGCACGAGGCCGCCCCAGATCTTGCGGGGCTCGCCGCCCTTGCGGGGATGCACGGCGTGCGGACGGCCGTAGGTGATGGTGATCATGCTGCCCTCGCGGCGGTTGGGCCCGATCACGCCGCTGACGGTGGCGTGCGGCGAGGTGCCGCCCGTGCCCGCGCCGGGCAGCGGCGGCGGGGGCGGCGCCTTCTTGGGGGCCGGATCGGCGGCGAACAGGCCAGCCGCAAGGGCCAGCCCGGAAACGACGTGCGCGAGACGCAGGGTGGTGATGGTGGTCATAGGAGGAAAAGGTTCACGGGAGGCCGGCCGCGGCGGCCCCGGAAGCGCGGCGCTGCCGGACCGAACGCAGTAGGATCGCGCCGAGCATCCCGAGGCTCAGCAGCCAATAGAAGGGATCGATGACGTAGTCCCACGCGTTGTGGGACTCGAGGGCTTCGAGGCCGAGCGCGGCGAGCGCCGCCACCAGCAGTAGGCCGGCGCGCAGGCCCCCCACGAGCGCGAGCACCGCCAGCGCCCCGAGCACGCACGCCGCCACGCCGCGCTCCCAGCCCCAGAAGTAGACGTCCACCGTGGTGGCCACGAGCGGGTGGACGTAAAGCACCGTTCCCGCCACCGCACCAAAGCCCCACACGGCCGCCCAATCCTCTCGTCCAAACCAATCGCGGTCGAGCACCACGCGCCCCCACGCGACCACGCCCAGCCCGAGCAGCGGAAGCGAGGGGTTCGAATGGAAGCTGAAGGCGCGCACCCACAGGGGCACGCCCGCGAGCGGCACGAAGGCGAGCCCGGCGGCGGCAAATCCCAGCAGGAGCCGGACGCGGCAGGAGGCGCCCCCGGGGACCCAGCGGCGCGCCACCGCCGCGAGACCCGCCCACAGGAGCAGGACCACGGCGGCCACGTAGAACGCGAGCAGGGCCTGTTCCCTCATGGCGAGGTGGCCCGGTCCTGCGCCAGCGAACGCTGGTCCAGCCAGGCGACGTTGAAGCTAACGTGGCGGATCCGCTCGCGGCGCCACGTGTAGGTGAGGTGAATGCGGCCCTGGCGATCCTCCGCCAGGGTCGGGTAAGAGTACTCCGCCCGCGGGGTCTCCTCGATGACGGCTCCCGACCGCCAGGAGCGGCCCTGGTCCGAGGAAACGGCCAGGCGCAGGTTCTCCCGGCCGCGGGAGGCGTGGTTGTACACGATCAGGATGCGCCCGTCGCGGAGGCGGAGCCCGTCGACCGCGGCGTCGGGGTTGGGCAGGTCTGTGTGCCGCGCGGCGGACCAGGTCCAACCGGCGTCCTGCGACACCGAGAGGTGCATCAGCCGGTCGGGGCTGCGGTCCCGCAGCAGCATCAGCACGCGGTTCTCGTCGAGCGGGACGAGCGCGGGCTGGATCAGCCCGGCCTGCCCCGGCAGGTTGCGCACGCGATAGTCCGCGAGCCGGCCATCGGCCCCGGGGGTCAGCCAGAGGATCTGGGGGAATTTGGCCGCCATCTCGTGGTACACGGGCAGGCCGATGCGCCCGTCGCGGGCGAAGATCGGCTTGTTGCGCACGAGCGTGCTCAGGTTGAGGAACGGGTTCAGCGTGAGGCGTTCGCTGGGGCTCCAGCTCTGCCCCTCGTCGGCCGAGGTCCGCACGTTCAGCGCGCTGCCCGACCATCCGCCGACCGAGACGCTCACGTACACCATCCAGAGCAGGCCGCGCGGGTCCGGGAAGATCACGGCGTTGCCGACCTTCTTGATCACGCGGTCGAGCTCCTGCTGCGCCATCACGCGGTCCATCTCCATCCGCGGGGTCGTCCAGCCGCCGCCGGCCGCCGGCAGGCGCGAGGTGTAGAGGGAGACATCGGTCCCGCCCTCCCGCGACCCCCCGTACCAGACGGCGAGGAGATCCCCGCTGGGCAGGGCGCAGAGGGAACTGCCGTGCGCGGAGGGGGTATGGGCCGGGGGGGAAACCCACCCGTGGGCGAAGTGCGGCACGGCGTCCGTCCAGCCGGCGGCCGCGAGCATCGGGGGCGGAGCCTGGATTCCCGCGGGCGCGACGGATTCGCGGGACCCGCCACGGCCGAGGGCGAAGGCCAAGGCGCCGAGGGCGAGTAGCACCCCGCCGACGCGAGCCCGGGGCGACAGGCGGTGGCAGGCCGGGGAGGAAGGGAGTGGACCCGGGTTCATAGCGCGGAAGCGGGGGTGGGCGGCGGGCCGGCGGCGGCCTTCCGGTTATGCAGGAGCAGGTGGCGAGAGGTCTCGTGGAACGCCTCGCTCCACGCTCGTAGCTCCGCGGGGATGGCCGGGGGGACGGCGGCCGGGGCGGGTTCGCCCGCGCGCGCCCACACGACCTGCTGGCGGGCTCCGGAGAAGTCCTGGACGGCATACCACCCGCCGTGGAGGGCCCCCAGCGTGCGGTCGTTGTGGTCGATGATGAAGGCGACGTTGCCCGCGCCGCCATCCGCGCGCTCCCGGGCGAGCAGGTCCCGGCCGAGGGTCGTGTTGCGGACCGTCACCCCCGCGAGGCCGGCGATCGTCGGCAGCACGTCGACCATTGAGGCCACGCTGCGGATCCGGGCCGGGGCGATCCGCCCGGGGGCGTAAAAGAGCAGCGGGACGTGATACCGGGTGAGGTGCTGCTCGGTCCACGCGCGCGGGAGCCGCTCCCCGGCATCACCCCCGATGCCGTGATCGCCGATGAAGACGAAGATCGTGTCCCGGAAGTACGGCGCCTGCCGGGCGGCCGCGAGGAACTTGCCGAAGGCGAAGTCCATATAGCGGCAGGCGTTCAGTTCCGCAAGGGACTCGAACCCGGCCCGCTTGACCTCGGCCGGCGGCAGGTCGAGGCGCTGGAATTCCCCTAGATCCTCGTCGGCGATGGTGTAGGGCCGGTGGTTGGCCGCGGTCTGGATGATCGCGAAGAAGGGTTCCCGGACGGTGCGCAGCACGGCGTCGGCCTCGAGGAAGAGGTTCTTGTCGCTGATGCCCCAGACATCGACCCGGGGCGAACGGAAGCTGTCCTGCTCGTGCAGGCGGAGGCCGCGGATGTTGTGGCTCAGGAGGCCCCGCAGGTTCGCCCAGCTGGCGCTGCCGCCGAGGAAGTAGAACCGCTCGTGACCGGCGAAGTCATCGAGGATCGTGTGCTGGTCCACCATCGCCGGATTGCGGCTGGCGGTCTCGGTGGGCGAGACGTCCGGGATGCCGGTAAGGAGGGCCCACACGCCACGGGCCGTGCCGAAGTGCGGGGTGAAGCAGTGGTCGAACAGGAGCCCCTCGGCGGCGAGGGCACGGAAGACCGGGGTGGTGTCGACCGGGTTGTCCCAGAGGGAGGTTTTGTAAGCGCTGAAGGATTCGGCGATTACCAGCACGACGTTGGGGGGGCGCCCGCTTGCCCCCGTGGTGGGTGTCTGCAGCCGGGCGAAGGATGGCGAGGCCCCGGAAGGTGGGGTCGGCAGCCCGAGGTAAGCAGCCATCCGCGGCAAATGGGCGCGCACTGCCTCAGGGTCGCTGACCGCGGTGCGGAAATTAAGCGAGCTGAGGAACGACTCGACCGGGTTCAGGGCGAGCCGGGCCCCGGCCTCGCCCCCCAGCGAATAGGCGTCACTCCAGCGCAGCGGGTATTGGCCGACGCGGCCGTAGAGGGCCACGACGCCGGAGAACGCCAGCACCGTCACCCAGAGCCAGTGGCCGCGGGGGGCCGTGAGCGGGGGGACGGCCGCGGCCCAGCGGTGGAGGCGCACGCTCAGGGCGATGCCAAGCGCGGTGGCCCCGGCCCAGCCGAGCGCGAGCCACCCTACCGGGTAGCTTTCCCACGTCATCCGCGCGGAGATGCGGGCGTCGGCGAGGAAGCCCAGGACCGAGGCATTCAGCCGCTGGTGCAGGTAGCGGACGTGCAGGAAGTCGGCCACGTACAGGAGGGTCAGTATGCCCCAGCAAAGCGCGAGCCACGTGAGCCAGCCGCGCCGGGCGGCGCGGGATTCAAAGGCGTGGAGCCGCCCGAACCGGCCGAGCAGCAGGACCGGCAGCAAAATGGCGGCGACAACGCGGGCGTCGAAGCGGAGCCCTAGGAGGAAGGCAGCTCCGGCTGGCGCGCCGCCCCCGGCGATCCAGCCTTGCCCGGCCCACCGGAGGCCGGAGAGCACGGCCAACAGGAGTCCGGCCAGGGCCAGCACCCAGCGGCACACGCGACAGGAGGGGAAAAGGGAGGGCAAGGGTAGGAACTCCCCTCCCCCGCCCCGCGCACCCGCTTTCCGGCAGAGGCAGACGTGGCGGCTGAAGGGAGAAGCAACCGGCGCCGCGGGCGGCGCGGTGAGGCGCCAACTGATGCCGTTGCGCGCCGCCCCGTCAACCGCGGAACGCGGATCCGGTGAGGCCGGGACCGCTAAAGGTTCGACGCCCGTGCCGGGGTAGTGGCTGGATGCGGGGATGCCCCCCACCCCGTGCGGCCTGCCCTGGGCCGCGTTCCTGTCGCTGGCCCTCGCGTTCGCCTTGCGTCCCTCGGTCGCGGCCGACGCCACTGTGTTACCCTTCCCGGCGGAGCCCCTCGCACCCGCGACGGATCGTTCCGCGGACCTCGTCGCTGCCGCGCGCCAACTCCTCGAGGCCGCGCAACCGGCGGTGCTGGCGGGACGCGGCGCCTTCTGGCGGCCGGATTTCCGGGACCGCGAAGCCTACGAGGCCTCCCTCGCCCCCAACCGCGCGCGGCTGGCGCGAATGGCCGGACTTGCCGACCCGCGTGAACCCACCCCGGAGTTCCGCGTAGACGCCAGCGCGGGGGAGGAAGGCCCGCTCGCGACCGCGCCCGGTTACACGATCCTCGCGGTCCGCTGGCCCGTCCTCGCCGGTCTGGAAGGCCGCGGCCTACTGCTGCGCCCGACGGGGCCCGCCCGCGCCCGCGTGGTGCTGTTCCCGGACGCTGACCAGAGCGCGGAACAACTGGCCGGACTCGTTCCCGGGCTCGACCCCGCGCACCAAGCCGCTCGGCGTCTCGCGGAGGCAGGTTGTGAGGTCCTCGTGCCACGCCTGCTGGATCGCGACGACACGCATTCGGGCAATCCAGCGATCGGCCGGCTGACGAACCAGACCCACCGCGAATGGATCTACCGCCAGTCCTTCGCGCTAGGCCGTCATCCCATCGGTTACGAGGTGCAGCAGGCCCGGGCCGCCGTCGACGCCTGGGCGCGGCGGGGCGACGGGCTGCCGGTGGGGGTCGCCGGCTGGGGCGAGGGCGGCCTGCTCGCCCTCTTCTCGGCCGCCCTGGAGACCCGTTTCGCGGCCGCGCTTGTGAGCGGATACTTCGGTCCGCGCGAGCGGCTCGCGGAGGAGCCCCTTTACCGCAACCTCTTCGGCTACTTGCGGGAGTTCGGCGACGCGGAGCTGGCCCGGCTGATTTTGCCCCGGAAACTGGTGGTGGAGGCGGCCGCCGGACCCGAGATCGCAGGGCCGCCGGAGCCACGTTCCGGGCGCGCCGGCGCCGCGCCGGGACGCCTGACGTCCGCGTCCGCGGCCGAGGTGCGGCGGGAACTCGCCCGGGCCGTCGAGCGCGCCGGCCCGTGGGCGAAGCATCTGCAGCTGATCGCGCCCACCGGGAACGGGGTCGCTCCGCTGGGGCCGGCGGCGCTCGGGGCCTTCCTGCGCCAACTCGGTGGGGCGGAACTGGGGCTGGTCCCCCCAGGGCCCGCACCAGAGGTCAGACGCGCGCTCCCGGATCGTCCGCGGTTGCAGCGCGAGGTGGTCGCGGCGCACGCGGCCCACGCGCAGGCGCAGATCCTGCCGGCCCAGCGGACGCGGGACGATTTCCTGTGGCGGCGGGTGCAGGCGCGGGAGCCTGCAGGCTGGCGCGCGGAGATGGTCCCGTTCCGCGAGCACTTCCACGCGCAGATCATCGGCGTATGGCCTGAGACCGGGGCGCCGAGCCGCGTCCGGGCTCGGCCGTTGGCGGAGCGGGCGGCCTGGACCGTTCACGAGGTCGTCCTGGAGCGCGGGGATGCCCCGTTCGCCTGGGGTCACCTGCTGCTGCCGCGCGGGCTGCGGCCCGGGGAGAAGCGGCCGGTGGTCGTCGCGCAGCACGGCTTGGAGGGTTTGCCGTCGGACCTCTGGGACGAGGCCCCGGCCAGCCTTAATTTCGCGACCTACCGTGCCTTCGCGGCGCGGCTGGCGGAGCGGGGCTTCATCGTCTTCGCGCCGCACAACCTTTACCGGGGGCCGCAATTCCGCCAGTTGCAGCGGCTCGCCCATCCGCTCGGGCTGAGCCTGTTCTCCCTGATCACGGCTCAGCACGTCGCGATCCTGGACTGGTTGGGGACGCTGCCGCCGGTGGACGTGGGCCGGATCGGCTTTTATGGACTATCCTACGGCGGAGCCACGGCGGTGCGCGTGCCGGCCCTGCTGGAGCGGTACGCGGCGGTCGTCTGCTCCGGCAACTTCAACGAGTGGGTGTGGAAGCTGGCGAACACCGAGTGGACCGGCAGCTACGTCTTCACCCGGGAGTACGAGATGCCGGAGTTCAACCTCGGCGCCACCTTTGGCCACGCGGAGATGGCAGCCCTGATCGCGCCCCGGCCATTTATGGTCGAGCGGGGGCACGCCGACGGGGTCGGGACCGACGAATGGGTCTCCTTTGAGTACGCCAAGGTGCGGCGTCTCTATGCGCGGCTCGGCATCCCGGATCGAACAGCGATCGAGTACTTCGAGGGTGGGCACGTCATCCGAGGCGAGGGAACGTACCGTTTCCTCCACCACCACCTTGGCTGGCCAGCGCCCCGCTAGGCGCGGGGAAGGTCACTTCCGGCGCCAAGATCCGTCCGCGCCTTGGACCCAGTGGCCGGGGCGGGCAAGTTCGGCTAGTTGGGCGGCGCGCTTGCGTCCGACCTCATCGGCGGAGGAACCGGTCTCGGAGGCGATGGCGGCGTAGACCTGCCGACGGTCGGTATTCTCCGCCTGAATGACCTGCTGGTCACCAGCGACCCCTTTGTCCTTCGCCGCGCCAACACTCGGCAGGCGCTGCTCCATCCGGGCGCGGATGGAACCCAGATCCGGCGCCGGCGGAGGGAGCGGACGACGGGGTTCACGGGCGTCCGCTGCGGCGGTCAGGGCACGGGCACGGAGGGCAGGCGCCAGATCTCCGTGGCGTACTCGCGGATCGTGCGATCGCTGGAGAACTTGCCCATCCGGGCGGTGTTGAGGATGGCCCGGCGGGCCCAGCCGGCGGGGTCGCGGAAGGCGGCTTCGGCCCGCGCCTGGCAATCACTGTAGGCGCGGAAGTCCGCGAGGACCATATAGGGGTCGCCCCCGTGGAGGAGGCTGTCGTGGAGCAGGGAGAAGGCGCCGTGCTCCCCGGGCGTGAAGTAATCGCTGCCGATCCAGTCGATGACGGCGCGCAGTTCCTCATCGGCCTGGTAGCGGGACCAAGGCTGGTAGCCGCTCGCGCGCAGTGCCTCGACCTCCTCGACGGTGAGGCCGAAGATGAAGATATTGTCGTCGCCGACCTCCTCGCGGATCTCGACGTTGGCTCCATCGAGGGTGCCGATGGTGAGGGCGCCATTGAGGGAGAGCTTCATGTTGCCCGTGCCGGAGGCCTCCTTGCCGGCGGTGGAGATCTGTTCCGAGAGGTCCGCGGCGGGGATGATGCGCTCGGCGAGCGAGACGCGGTAATTCGGGAGGAACGCGACCTTGAGTTTCCCGTTCAAGCGGGCGTCGCCATTGATCCGGTTACCGATCACGTTGATCGCGCGGATGATGTTCTTGGCGAGGTCGTAGCCCGGGGCGGCCTTGGCGGCGAACACAAAGACCCGCGGCACGACGTCGAGGTCCGGCCGTTGGAGGAGCCGGCGGTAGAGGGCGAGGATGTGGAGCAGGTTCAGGTGCTGGCGCTTGTACTCGTGGAGCCGCTTGATCTGAACATCGAAGAGCGCGTCGGGGGAGACCTCGATCCCGCACTCGGCGCGGATCACCGCGGCGAGGTCCGCCTTGTTGGCCCGTTTGATGGCCATAAACTCGGCTTGGAAGGAGGGGTCGTCCGCCCAGCGCTCCAGCCCGCGGAGGCGGTCGAGGTCGCGCGGCCAGGCGTCACCCAGCTGCCGCGTGATCAGCGCGGCGAGGCGCGGGTTGCATTTCAGCAGCCAGCGCCGCGGGGTGATGCCGTTGGTCTTGTTCTGGAAGCGGCCCGGATAGAGGGCGTCGAACTCGGGGAACAGGTGCCGGCGGAGCAGGGCGGTGTGGAGCGCGGCCACGCCGTTCACGGCGTGGGAGCCGACCACCGCGAGGTTGGCCATCCGCACCGCTTTGCCGCCGCCCTCCTCAATGAGCGAGCAAGCCCGCTTCTTTGCCACCTCCCCCGGCCACTTCCGCTCCACCTCGGCCAGCAGGCGGTCGTTCACGCCGTAGATCAGCTGGAGGTGCCGCGGCAGCACGCGCTCGAACAGCGCCACGCCCCACTTCTCGAGGGCCTCGGGCAGCAGGGTATGGTTGGTGTAGGCAAACGTGCGGGAGACGATATCCCAGGCGCGGTCCCACGGCAGCTGCTCCTCGTCGATCAGCACGCGCAGCAGTTCCACCACCGCGATCGCCGGGTGGGTATCGTTCAGCTGCACGGCGACCTTGTCCGCGAAGTTGTCCCACGAGTTTCCCGGGGTCCGGCGGTGCCGGCGGATGATGTCGCGCAGGGAGCACGCGACGAAGAAGTACTGCTGCACGAGGCGCAGCTCCTTGCCGTTCTCGGTCTTGTCGTTCGGGTAGAGTACCTTCGAGACCGTCTCGCCCACGGCCTTCTCCCGGACCGCGTCGACGTAGCCCCCACTATTGAAGGCCGCGAGGTCGAAGTCCTCTGTGGCCTTGGAGGCCCAGAGGCGCAGCAAGTTTACGGTCATCGTGCCGAAGCCGGCCACCGGGATGTCGCGCGGGACGCCGAGAATGGTCTTGGTGTCGACCCAGCGGGGGCGGTAGTTACCCCGGTCGTCGAACACGTTCTCCACGCGCCCGTAGAGCCGCACCTCCTGCGTGTACTCGGGGCGGACGACCTCCCAGGGGTCGCCGAACAGGGTCCAGCTGTCGGGGTGCTCGACCTGGTGGCCGTCGACGAAGGCCTGCCGGAAGAGGCCAAACTCGTAATAAATGCCGTAGCCGAGCGCCGGGTAGTCCTGGGTGGCGAGCGAATCGAGGAAACACGCCGCGAGCCGGCCGAGGCCCCCGTTACCGAGGCCCATATCGACCTCGGACTCGCGCACTACGTCGAAATCCTGCCCCAGCTCGGCCAGCGCTGCGCGGGCGGTGTCGTAGAGGCCAGTCGCAAGAAGGTTATTGCCGAAGAGCCGGCCCATCAGGTACTCGAGCGAGAAATAGTAGAGGCGCCGGACGTTCTCCCGATTGTGCACCGCCTGGGTCTGGATCAGCCGCTCGTGGATGCTGTCGCGCAGAGCCAGCACGGTCGCCACCCACCAATCCCGCGGCGTGGCCGAACTCGGGTGACGGGCGAGAGTAGAGACGAGGTGGCGCTGGATCAGCGCGCGCATCACCTCGGTAGTGCCCTCGGTAACCCTCCCCCCATTCGCCGTCCCCCCGTTGGTCGCGGCCACCCGCGTATTGCCCGCCGTTGCCCTGGATTTCACTGCGTTTGCCATAGGACTGCCCGATCCTGTAGAAAGAACCGTGCCAGCGCGAGCCCCGCATCGCGGTTATTTCTGAAAACGACGCGCCAACTCCCCGTGGTTCAGCTCGATGTAAGTGGGCCGGCCTGACGGACTTGTCAGGGGACTGGCGGTAGCGAAGAGCTCCCCTAGGAGTCCGCGGACCTCCGTCTCGCCGGTGGCGGCCGGGAGCCGCACGGCCTTGGCCACGGCCAAGCGCGCCAGCTCTTCGCGCGCGGGACCGAGTTCCCCGTGGGGCAGCCGGCCATCGCGGCACGCGCCGAGGAACTCACGCAGAAACGGCTCGGCATCGGCCGGTTCCATCCAGGCCGGAATCGCCTCAATCCGGAAGAAATTGCGGCCGAACTCCGCGACCTCGAAGGCGTGCCGGCCGAGGAACGCCGTCCGGTCGAGCAGCATCGCCGCCGCGATCGCATCGAGCTCCACCGGCTGCGGTAGCAGGAGACGCTGGCTGGGCACCTCGCCGGCCTGGAATTGGCCGCGCAACCGCTCGTACCACACCCGCTCGTGCGCGGCGCGCCGGTCGAGCAGCACCAAGCCCGCCGGGGTCTCGAAAAGGACGTAACTGCCGTGCGCCACCCCGACGTAACGCCAAGCCGGCGCG